>NZ_JBYTBB010000010.1:39598-101326 GCF_058788755.1 Lysinibacillus sp. FW301-JW8 | reverse complement strand
CCTCGTTTTGAAAAAGGGCTATACTTTTTAATTTGTCACCTTGATTTCATTGACATAATAGTATTTCAACAACATGTCATCTATCTCGATAGATGGTTATTGCATTTTCTAGCCTAAAATCAATATTTTTATTTAGATTTGTAATTATACATCAGTGTGCGAAAGCAAGCTGACCGTCATTGTTACTTTGCCAATCACAACACCAACAAAGTGAATAGATTTATGTTGACCATTCGAATTATTTAAACATTCTCGTATTCCCCATGTTACAGCGTCATATGCAGACTATCTTACATGTGACGCCGTAACATTTTTTGTTTGTTCATATTCCGTTCATATTGTTGTCACAGAGAGTATATCTTCGTCCATTAAGCTATTCCTTGATGCTCATATAAAATGTCTAATAAATAGATAAGAAAAGGGGAAGAGGCGAGTGAAAATAAAAGAAAAGATAATGAAAATGAGGATAGGTAAACCGCTCATCTTTATGCTTAAAGCAATAGGAGTTATAGTTATTACAACAGTACTTTTTCTGGTCATTGTTTTTATTGTTAATATTATCTGTAGCAAATTCGAGCAAGGAAAAATAGATATTTATGGTCAGCCTGTAACTGTAGACGGGAAGGATATGAATGTCTTAATTCAGGGAGAAGGTGAAGAAACCATCGTGCTTTTACCTGGTTATGGAACAGCAGCACCAGCACTTGATTTTAAACCACTAATAGATGAATTATCTCCATTTTACAAAGTTGTTGCAATTGAGCCTTTTGGTTATGGATTAAGTGATCTAACTGAAAAGGAACGAAGCACAGAGAATATAGTCAGTGAAATACATGAAGCTTTACAGCGTCTTCATATTGAGCGGTATATTCTAATGGGCCACTCCATTTCAGGTCTTTACGGACTGGATTATGTGAACAAATATCCAAACGAGGTGAGTGCATTTGTCGGGCTCGATAGCAGTGTTCCAACGATAAGCGAGAAAAAGATTGATTCTTCAATAATAAGAACTATAAAACTATTAAAAAAATCGGGTTTAGCTAGATTACAAGTAAAGCTAGGTGATGACCCATACGCCGTACTACCATATGATGATAAAACAAAAGAACAAATGAGAATTTTGAAACACAAAAATATGTATAATCCCAGTCAGTTAAATGAAGCTGAAATTATGTATGAAAATTTTAGAGCAGCTGAAAATTTATCATTCCCAAAAAATCTTCCTGTTATTTTCTTTATACAAGCGAATCATCCAGTAACTGACAGATGGATACCAGAGCATCAAAAACAAATCCAAGATTCTGTACATGGGAAAGTGATGACATTTGAAGGAGATCATTATTTATATCGTACTAAAGCAAAAGAAATTGTAGAAAATTTCAGGGCGTATATGGATGAAATAAAATAAGTGTAGTAAAAAGTTTTTCCATCACAATCGTTGTAATAGTTTTGTTTCAATTAGATTGTCTTATATCCTCATGCTACGCTTGCTTTGTTAATAGAGGTTAACTAGGTTTAAACGATTAAACGTATAGTATAATTATACAAATAGAACGAGGAGGGAATGCAATGTCTAAAAAGCAAAAGGTTATTATTGTTGGTGCAGGGATTGTTGGTTCATCTATTGCTTATAATCTATCAAAAGAGAATCAGGATGTCACTTTAGTTGAGAGCCACTCAAAAGCAGGCTGTGGTGTAACATCAAATTCCTTTGCTTGGATTAATCCTTCAGGGCGTGTTCCAGAAAACTTTCAACATTTGTATGATGGGTCCTTAGCAGAATATCAAGTATTGGAAAAAGAGATTCCAGAATTAAAGGTTGATTGGAATGGCTCCCTTTCATGGGGAATTCCTGTAAATATCAATAAATCTTATGTAGAAAAAATAACTGGTCAGCAAGTATCGGACTTAGAACCTCATTTAAAAGAATATCCAAAGGAAGCTCTACATGCTTTTAAAGAAGGTGCGGTAGACCCTAATATTCTAACGAATCTTTTACTAAAGAAAGCGCAAGAAAATGGAGTAAAAATATTGTTCGACACAAAAGTAACACAAATTAAAAAGGAGGACGCTAAAGTAGTTGGCATCCATACTTCAAAAGGTTTTATAGAATCAGACGTCATTGTATTGGCAACTGGTACAGCGTTACCTGAGCTTTGTAAGCCTCTTAGTCTGGATGTTCCTGTTGAGTCATCACCTTCTATTATTATTCGAATGACATCTCCAAAAAAGCTTGTTCACACATTAATTTCTAATTCTAGATTTGAGGCAAGACAGCTATCTGATACTACTTTAATTGCTGCTGAAGACTATTTGGATGACCAAGGAGAAAACGGACCAGAAGAGGTTGGAAAAAGAGCTTTTGAAACTCTTCGCAATGATTTGGAAGAAGGGGAACATTTAGAGTTAGAAAGTATCAAAGTAGGGATGAGACCCATGCCTAAAGACGGTTACCCCATTGTCGGTTTTCATGATCAGGTAAAAGGACTTTATTTAGCAGTTATGCATTCTGCAATCACGTTATCTCCAGTTATTAGTCGATTGATTGCAAAGGAAATCGTAGATAATGTACAGTTGGAAGAATTAGAAGGTTGTAGACTATCTCGATTTTACAAAGTAAATGAATAATGATATTTCTAAAATGATAATAGTTGAATAAAATGATTAATCAAATTATCAAATATAAATCATGGGGGAAAGGCAAAAAGCAATTCGACATTAAAGCAGTAATGTTACAACCAATTGGTAAATATGGATCATATTATACTTCTTATTTGAGGAGATTATCATGCTCATAAATACATTTTATAAGAAGCACTTTACATATACTCAATATTATGTTAAATTACTCGATAATAAATTTGACTAAGGGAGGTGCAAGCAATGTTAACTGTTTTTAGAATTCTGTTTGGTAAAAATGTAAAACTTGGAAATGGTTTAGCTGACAAAGGGAGTAGTCTGTCCTTTTTTATGCTATGCAACCATATAAAAATAGTTATCGGAGCTTTTCCTCTATGCCAAGTAAATTACAAAGTAATGACTTAGTGTCCTTATGTATTTGAGCATATTTTTTGTATGAAGTTTGGCACCGATAATTCTTTGGGTGCCTTTTTTGTGTTGATTTTTAACTTAAGGGATAGACAACTCCTTTCTATTTACTCCTATAAAACTAGAGAGTCATAAGGAAGGATGAGAAAGATGCAATTAAAACAAAGCAATAAGTATATAAGAATAAAAGATTTCTTAATGGAACATAATTATCCTAATTTTAGAATGAGACAAATATTGAATGCCATTTTTAAAGAAAGAATAGATAAATTCAATGAAATGAATGTACTTCCTAAATCGTTGAGAGAGAATTTAGTTAAAGAATTTGGAGAGTCTCTTTTAGATGTTATTCCTTTAAAGGAACAACACTCTGAGCAAGTTTCGAAGGTCTTATTTGGAATATCAGGAGACGAAAAAATAGAAACGGTAAATATGAAATATAAAGCTGGTTGGGAGTCATTTTGTATATCCTCGCAGTGCGGTTGTAATTTTGGTTGTAAATTTTGTGCAACTGGAGATATAGGTTTAAAACGCAACTTAACGTCAGATGAAATTACTGATCAAATTTTGTATTTTCACTTAAAGGGACATTCAATTGATAGTATTTCTTTTATGGGAATGGGAGAAGCATTAGCTAATGTACAAGTTTTTGATGCTTTAAATGTATTTACAAGCCCTGAGTTGTTTGCCTTAAGTCCTCGTAGGCTATCTATTTCAACTATAGGCATTATTCCTGGCATAAAAAAAATGACTCAAAATTATCCGCAGGTTAACCTGACGTTTTCATTACATTCTCCTTTTCATGAACAGCGAAGCAAGTTAATGCCAATTAATGAACGCTACCCATTATTGGATGTAATGAATACATTAGATGAGCATATACGTATGACCTCAAGAAAAGTTTACATTGCTTATATTATATTGCCAGGAGTCAATGATTCTATTAATCATGCAAAAGAAGTAGTAAACCTTTTAAAAGGTAGATATAAGAGAGGGAACTTGTTCCATGTAAACATCATTAGGTATAACCCAACTGTTAGTTCGCCTATGAGGTTTGAAGAAGTAAATGAGAATCATGTTGTAAATTTCTATAAAGAATTAAAGTCAGCGGGAATTAACGTTACCATTAGGAGTCAATTTGGCATTGATATAGATGCTGCGTGCGGGCAATTGTATGGAAACTATCAAAAAAACAATAACCAATAAAAATAGTAGATGTAACTGGTATATCTTAAGGAAAAGGAATCCAAGGTGTTATTAAAAGACATGGATTAATTGGAGGTTCTACCTCTCACGGTTCAAGGTTCCATCGGTGTAATTGCCAAAAATGATGGCATGAAAGGGGACAAAGGAAAAAAGCCCTGACGTATGGGTGGAATGATAATTTATTCAAATAAAACGGATTTGGACGATAGGTAGTTTCCAAATCCGTGTTTTAATGTACTAAATTCTTCTAAAAATATGCATTCCATTCTACAGTTAGTCATAATCATATCAGATTCCATTTTAGTTTCGAAAATGATTAAGTGCTAGTAGGGTTGCAGAATTATATTCCGTAGGCAAATCATCCTCAAAATAAATAGCCTCCACTGGACAAACTAATTCACAAGCACCGCAATCAATACAAATATCAGGATTAATTACATATTGGGTATCTGTCATAACAATGCAATTTACAGGACAGACATCCAAACAGACAGCTGCTTTTTCATCCCTACATAATTCAGTAACTACAAAAGCCATTATAAATCCTCCCAGATAGATAGTTGTTGTTTTAATTCTTCAGGTGACTGTTTCCAGTATTCTTCATTAAATCCAGATAAAAACTGATAAAGTAGTTTTTTTGAATGAATATCTACATGATTAAGGATAAATTTCCCTTTAAGTGCCTTATCTAAGTAATTTACTTGTTCTGGCAAGGATTTATAGCCAAGTTTAATTCGGCGTTCTTCTTTTGATACACGTACTTCACTTGCTGTACAGCCCGCATAAAAAGGTCCATTTTGAGCAATCTGAATAGCTATCCAAACAATCCAATAACGATTATAATTGTCACTAGCATGAGCTAAGTCAGGGGAAAATCGAACCTTTTTTTCAATTATACTTCGCCCATGTAAGGCTTCTAAGTCTATAAATACGTGTTCGTTTTCACAATCAATAATAAGAGGTGTTACATTATTTAAATCAAGGGTACCTACTCCGTAACCTCCATCTCCATCTGTTGAATCATTACTTAAAATAGTAAAATGCATTTTATTTTTCATAGAAATCACCTTCACACAATTTGTATTTCTAGATTAATATATAAGATTGAAATTGTTAGCTCCCAGCATTTTATTTGTTTTGAATAATCCTAAACTCTGAATTTCCTGATACTTTTTAATTTAAAATTATAAATAAAATATACAACTTATTTTCATTTCTTGTCTTCAGGCTTACGTCTGAATTGTTTGAAATGGTAGGGTTACTATAATATAGTAATTTGAACTTTTATTTTGAAAATCGCTAATCATAGTAATTATATTTGTATAGATAGTCAACAGTGTAATCAACATATAACTGATTTAGAAAAAACAAAAGCGTTTTTCAAACGTATTACTCAATAGAAATTGTGTGAAAGTGGATTTGGTAAATCTATTCCAAATCCATTTTTATTATATTCTTTAAAATTCTTCACTTTATTTAACAATTCTTTGAACAGGCATTGAATTCATAATGTTTGATAAGTGTTATGAGAAGTAGATATAAGTTATTGAAGGATAATAATTCCTTTTGTCGAATTTTGTTATAGACGAAAGGAGAAATAAAAATGCAAGTTACAAAGTATTTTCATGGACTACCGAAGGAAAGCCAAAATGTTATTTATTCATTTGGAAATGAAAGGATATTGGATGAAAGTATTAAAATAATACAAAACAATATAGAACGTTCTATTATATTTGATCTTAATGGGAAAGATATTATTTTGAAAAAATTGTTATCTAAAGGAAAAGGCGACAATGATATTCATGCATTATTAGATCTAAATGATAGCCCTTATTTTCCCACGATTTTCGCATATAAGAGCTGGAGATTTTTTATTTATAGAAAAAGCAAAGGGAAGGCCCTTACCAGAGATTTTAAAAAGGGGTATTTGTCTTACAGAATTAAAAATAATTCTTGGTCATTTGGTTAAAGCAAAAAGAGCTATGATGGATGTAAATAGATATGACTATGATTTTAAACTTGAACATATCTTTTGGGATAAAGAAAATAAGAAAGTTACATGGATCGATTTAGGAATTTGTATGAAAACACCTAAAAAATACTCAGAAGAGGAAAAGGAAAAAAGGATTCAACAATGTATTACAAAAATAAAAATCAATTTTTTAATTAATGGTTATGACTTATTTTAAATTTGGGTATACATATTTTAGGGATTTTAGGAAGCGGGGAAAAGTACAATCTGGTAGCAGTCAATGCACGAAGGAAATATAGTGAGGAAATTTCTATAATGGGTTGATGAGAGTTTGAAGATATCCATTTCGAACAATTTACTAAGCTATAATTACAAATGTATCCCCAAGAATGATTTAGAAGATTATGCTCCCCTATAGAAAATGCTGATACAGTCTATTTCTAAGGGGAGCCTTTAATTGCAAAATTGAGAAATAGCTATGCCTTAATTTTCATCTTTTATTTTCCAGTCGTTTTGTATGATATCTTGAAGAACATTTTTCAGTTGTATAAATTGCTGCTCTGAGATATTTGATTGCTTCATTACTTGGCGAGACACTTCAGGGAGGTTACTACGAACATTACTTCCGTCCTTTGTTAAATATATTTGCATTTGTCGTTCGTCATCCTTGGAACGCTTACGGCAAATGTAACCCTTTGCTTCTAATTTTTTTAGTAACGGTGTTAATGTACCTGAATCTAAAAATAAACGTCGTCCTAATTCTTTTACAGTTATTTGTTCGTTTTCCTCTAAGGCTAATAAGGTGATATAGCCTGTATAAGTTAAATCATATGGCTTCAATAATAATGTGTATTGTCGAATGATTTCTTTCGATGTCGCATACAAAAGAAAGCATAGTTGATTATCTAATTGATTAGGCATAAAAATCCCCTCTTAAAGTTCTTCTACTTACATTTATATTAAAAATAAAGTTCCTGCTTGTCAAACACAATTAAATTGTGTACAATTCAATTTGTAAAAATTAAATTGTGTACAATTTAAAATGCTAATATAGATAAGAGGTTTTCAATTATGAAAGAATTATACTCAACTACAATGATTAATAATGGTGGGCGTAGTGGCACATCATATGCAGAGGATCAATCACTATCTTTAAAAATTGCACCACCTGGCTCAAAATTAGATAATGTTACAAACCCAGAACAATTATTTGCTGCAGGTTATAGTGCCTGCTTTAATAGTGCATTAGATTTAATTAAACGCCAGAAAAAACTTAAAAACTCATCAACGATTAAAGTAACAGTTAAATTAATGGAGCAAGCTGCTTTTGACTATGTGCTTGCTGTTGTTATCGAAGGACATATTGAAGGATTAGCTTTGGAAGAATCACAGGAATTATTAGAATTAACTCATACTGTTTGTCCATATTCAAAAGCAACAATGGGAAATATCAATGTAACAATTAAAGCAGTTTAAATTTTTTTCGAAAAAGAGGGAGATTACATGTCATCTACACAAGTAAAACAGATTATGCAGGAGCGTAAATCGGTTCGTAAATATAATGCTAAAACTAAAATATCTCGTGAAACAATAGTGCAGCTACTACAAGATGCTATTACAGCTCCTTCTTCGAGTAATATGCAACCATGGCGATTTATCGTCATTGATGATAAGGAAATTCAAAAGAATATTAATTTCTTTTCATTTAATCAAGAGCAAATTGAAACAGCCTCTGCCATTATCGCTGTCATTGGAGATATTGAAATGTATTTAAATGCTGAGGAGATTTATGAAAAAAATGCGGAATTAGGCTATATGCCAGAAGAAATTGCAAAAAAGCTTGCACAAGACGCATTAGCAATGTACGGTTCAGCTTCGACAAAAGTATTAGAAAACATAGTACATTTTGATGCTGGCTTAGTGTCTATGCAAATAATGTTATTGGCGAAAGAAATGGGTTATGATACAGTTCCGATGGGTGGGTTTGATAAAACTAAATTTGCTGAATACATGGAATTGCCTGCAAATGAAATACCTATACTATTATTAGCAATCGGTGAAGCAGCAGCACCTGCTTATGGTTCTTCACGTCTTTCAATTGATCGCATTGTAAGGTTCAATAAATAAATTTTTAGGCAATGTCCCAAAATGCATTTGCGGACATTGCCTTTTTAAACTTTTTAAGGGGTGAGTCGGATGTCTTCATTAACTTTTATTTTAAGCTTAATCGTGGCAGTTGAGCATCTTTATATTATGTATTTAGAAACGTTTGTAACTACATCAAAAAGAACAGCAAAAACATTTAATATGTCTGAGAATACATTAGAGAATCATAATGTCCAAGTTCTTTTCAAAAATCAAGGCGTATATAATGGACTTATTGCAATCGCCTTATTGTATGGTTTATTTTTTTCTCATCAAAAATCTGAAATTGTAGCCATTTTTTTAATCTTTGTTATAATTGTCGCAATTTATGGAGGCTTAACAAGCTCGAAGTCGATTATATTAAAACAAGGTGGTCCAGCTATTTTAGCAATCATAACTTTGTTTTTCTAATAGGTAATGAGTTTTTGAATGCATAAAAAAAGACCGAATTATTAATCAACCACAGTATAATTTGTTAAATCGCAAAAAGGAAATCTTGATTTTTCAAGTTTCCTTTTTAAACTATACATGAAGGTTTATCACTTCATCAAAACTTTTTAAAAAAAAACGGATTCTTTTTACGGATATTTAGAATGGCCTTTATTCAATTCAAATTCTCCATAATCTGTAGTTGTTGATATTATCGGCATGCAATTCTAATAGCAACGGATCTGAATTTGCAGGTAAAGGATAATGAGAAAACAGCTCAATCTGATATGCAAGCAGAGGAAAGTGAGAAAACAGTTCAATATACAACGATTACAGGTGAATAAGTTGAAATACCTGCAGAACCAAAACGAGTGGTTTAAATTGGTCAGACAATTGTTGATTTCTTGGCGATGGATATTCCGGTTGTTGGTAATAAACTTCCCCAAGATTATCCTAGTTACTATGAAGGTAAACTTGAAGGAATCGTTTCTCGGTTGAAAAACACTTTACTAGTTTGATCAATTTAAAATGATTTATAACCACCTATCAAAATATGCGATAGGTGGTTATTACATTTAAATGGTTTAACTTATTAAAACTCTAAAAAATTTGATTCCTCAGGATAGTATAGTTCTTTGCGTAAGCAGACATCCCGATGTGTGAGGGTTTCACCTTTAAAACGTAGCCAAATTTCGTCATCTGCCATGACACCATGAGTTTTACGCACGATGCCCCAACGATTATAGGCTTGCATATCCAATGAAGCCAGTAATTCTTTGGCATTGACCCGAGTAGGGGGGAAGGTTCGCCATTTTAGCCAACGTTCTAGTTCTTCTAAGGAAATATGCCCCTCCATAGTCGGTGAAAATTGCTTGTTAAAATCATCAATATAATTAATCACATAAGGTGTGCCACCATTAGCCGGTTTTAACTCAACATGAGCAATAATGTCATCCATCCACATCACATCAAATGTCATGTAATCAATCATTTAATTCACTCCCTTCGATGAATAAATGTTTCAATGCGGGATCACGCAACTGTGAGAGTAATACGTCCCTTGCACGACCGAAATCATACGGTGATTGTTCGATTGCAGCTATTAACTTATCTTTATTGATAAATGGTGGTCCCTCGTATAGGGTAAGTTGCCTTGCAAAAGATGAATTCAGTGGTTTTGCCTTCACTTTTCGCTTTAAAATCGTTAATGGTTTGCCAAGTGGATAGTCTTTTTCATCCGATAGCAGGCTAAGCCCATTATCGAAAATCGGTGCTAGCTCCCACGTTTTTTCTTGTGGATCGTATAAGAATAAAATGTTGTTTGTATGCCGGTCTTCATTAAGAATGAGGGCATCGAAAGCGAAAAGTTGTGCAATCTGTTGGCGTACATCAAGACCTGTAAACTGCTTGACTAGCGCCATTAATTGCTCGAATTTTTCTGTAGTGGAAAGTGTGCTGTTATTTGTAATTGGGTCAGTCGAGCTGAAATTTGCTTCAAACAGGCGCTCAAGTGTCACTTCCTGTTTTGTACCACGAAAGTCCGGTGAATAGCAGCCATCAAATTGCTCGCCGTCAGTTAACTGAATAGTACATAGCTGATAGACAACATAGTTTGAACAATCAAGCGTTGAGCATTTAAGCACGAGTGAAGCGAGTACTTCTGCTTGTCCTTCATATCCTCGTGCATTTTGTTTGACCCACATGTTGCCGATACGCCATTTCGATTGATCGCTTTTACTAGTAGTACTAATAATACGTTCAGCATCGGTAGGAATATGAATTGTTTTCATATCATAACGTCCTATTTAGTATGAGTTTCTTCTATTATATAGTGTTATCATCATTTAACGCACGAAAAGTTGTCCATCCAATATTGAAAATACTAAAGTAAGGAATGTTAGAAGACTGTTATTTTAGGATATCCAATCCAGTCTTCTTTTTATTTGCAATATGTTCGAATTTTATTGCCTTCTGATTATAGTATGCTTGTAATGAAAGTATACAAACAATATTTACTATCAGTATTTGATTTAGGGCCGGGCAGAAAGTTGTTAGTGACAAGCAGATCAAAAATAGTTAAATTGTAGTAAGAGGATGAAAATAGTAAGAGTAGTAAGAATAATACATTAGAAACACTTACACTAAAGAGAGCTAAGGCTTCTTACATCTATTTAATAGAAAGGTTAAAAATTTTGATAGCAAATAAATTTACGAAATCAAAAAAAATACTGATTATTATAAGTTTTATTTTTAGCTTACTTTCATTGCGCTTTGGATGGTTTCTTTATTTTAATGCTCCTACAAATCAAACTGCAGAAAAGGGAATTGTTGATTTACGTCATGTTACGTTAAATGAAGATAAGGTTATTTTTTTAAATGGTGAATG
This sequence comes from Lysinibacillus sp. FW301-JW8, assembly GCF_058788755.1. Classification (NCBI taxonomy): domain Bacteria; kingdom Bacillati; phylum Bacillota; class Bacilli; order Caryophanales; family Bacillaceae; genus Lysinibacillus; species Lysinibacillus sp. FW301-JW8. Next base: position 90,140 of record NZ_JBYTBB010000010.1, on the reverse strand, counting down.
GCTATTTTATCCTTCAAAGTTTATTATTAACGATTCTGGCGTAAATAATGAACAGCAGTACATACAAGTTCCCGGGAATTGGAAAGAGAAAATGGAGCCGCTAGAGGGTTCCTCTATAGGTTATGGCTCCTATAGGCTTAAAATTTTGCTTCCCAATCAGGAAGAAACAATTTATGGTACTAAATTAGAAGGATTCGGGTCGTTTGCAAGTATTTATGTGAACGGTAAATTGGTGAATAGTGAAAACCTTGCTAATAAATACCCCATAGAGAAAATAAAAAAACAAGGACCCATGACGGTCATCTTTTCCTCTGAAGCAAAAGAAATTGACTTAATTATTCAAGTATCCAATTATGATAGTTTTAATTCGGGAGGTTTGAAAGATTCGGTTCATTTTGGGCTCCAATCTGCAATTACTAAGGGAGCTAATTTTTCAGAATCATTGCAATTGCTAGTTAGTGTCATTTTTTTTCTACATGGTTTCTATGCACTATCTATATTCTTCCTTGGAAGAGGGCAATATGAAAAGGAATTATTGTATTTTAGTTTTTTACTCATTCTTAATGGATTTATTATTTTAATAGACGATAATGTGCTGTTAAATCTTCCAATAAAGAATGGACTTTACATTAAATTACTGATAGTGCTACTGATCGGATTACTACTCTTAACATTAAAATTTATTAATGAACTTTATAAAATTAAGTCTACAGTATCAAATGTATTATATGTATTATTCATCCCCATATCTCTGACGCTATTGATAACATCAGCTTTGCACTACACACCTATGAAATTGCTTGTAATCATTTACGGAATTTTTATTGTCACTCAGCTTATTGTGCCTACTATTTCAGCTATTATAAAAGGGAATATTGATGGTATTTTTATACTCTTTTATTTAATTTGCTTTATATCAAATAGTATATGGGGAACTGCTATTAAAACTCTTGTAGTGAATATACCCTATTACCCATTTGATTATTTCATTTCAATAATTGTTATTGCTCTTCTACTGATAAGGCGGCATATAAATGTTATACGATTAAATAATGAGCAGTACGAAAAACTAGTAAAGTTGGACGTTCAGAAAGATATATTTCTTGCGAATACATCCCATGAACTTCGTAATCCATTACACGGTATACTAAACATTACACAAACGTTACTTGAAAGTGAATCATCGCAATTAACAAAAAAAAGTAAAAAAAATCTTGAATTGTTATTACAAATTGGCAATCGAATGGCATTTACTTTGAACGATTTATTAGATATCAATCAATTAGAAGAAGGACAGATTCAGTTAAATCAAAAAAGGCTCAACATATATAGTGTTACAGCTGGGGTTATTGATATGATTCAATTTATAAAAAACACAAAAAAGTTGGAGATCATCTCAGAAATTCCATCATTTTTCCCACCAGTATATGCGGATGAGAGCAGACTTGTCCAAATTCTTTTTAATTTACTTCATAATGCTGTCAAATTCACTGATGCAGGAAGTGTTACGATTAATGCCATTCATGATGATAAGGTAGCAACTATATTGATTAGTGATACCGGCATAGGAATGAGTGAGGATGACATCAAGCGTATTTTCCTTCGTTATGAGCGTTTTGAAAAGATTACTACAACTGGAATTGGACTTGGTTTAAATATAGCCAAGCAGTTAATTGAACTCCATGGGGGCACAATTACAGTACAATCAGTAGAAAACGAGGGGACAACATTGTCTTTCACGTTACCATTAGCAATCGATACAAATGTATCTATAGAAGAGGAAGTTTCAGCAACAGATTTCTCTTTGCTTCCTATAAATTCTTCTGATATCACGGAGAAGCAATTAATTGATGATGAACAAAGGGCAATGCCAAGCAGTAACATACTTATTGTTGATGATGATCCGATTAACTTAAAAGTTATTAGTAGTATACTGGAAGAGCTATATAATATTTATACTGTCACAAGTGGAGCAGAAGCGTTGAAAATGATTGAATTGGGAAATTGGGATATTATCATTTCTGATGTTATGATGCCAAAAATGTCAGGCTATGAATTATGTAAGGAAATCCGCAAGCGCTTTACAATAGTAGAGCTTCCCGTTTTGCTGCTGACTGCTAGAACCCAACCAATAGATGTTTACATGGGATTTCTTGCAGGAGCAAACGATTATGTTTCAAAGCCAGCAAATGCGCTCGAACTAAAGGCGCGTGTCCAATCGCTGCTTGCACAAAATCAAGCAGTTAAAGAGCAATTACGTCTAGAAGCGGCATATTTACAAGCTCAAATAAAGCCACATTTTCTTTTTAATACGTTAAATACAATCTCTTCGTTAGGTGAAGTAAATCCTACCCGGATGACGGATTTATTAATTGAATTCGGTAATTATTTACAAAAGAGTTTTAGTACAGACAACATAAAAAACTTAATTCCGATAGAAGAAGAACTTGATCTAGTTCGTTCCTACTTGTTTATAGAAAGTGAAAGATTTGGCAATCGCCTCGAAGTTTCTTGGGATTTAGATGAGCTAAAGGGGATTCTCATACCGCCTCTTGCTATTCAAACAATTGTCGAAAATGCTCTAAATCATGGCATTCTTAAAAAAACAGAAGGTGGAATCATTGTCATTTCGATAAAAAACCACAAAAATTATCATGTTGTTTCTGTAGAGGATAATGGGGTTGGTATGACAGCTAGTCAAGTTGAGGCAATTCTTTTAAGGACAAACAAGCATGAACAAGGTATCGGCATAGCCAATACGAACCATCGTCTTAAACGAATTTTCGGAGAAGGAATTCAGATTGAAAGTCAATTAAATAAAGGCACAATCGTTTCATTTTGCATTCCTAAAGGGTTACCAAATCTTTTCTAGCAATCTATTGATGATTGATAAGTTTTGTTTGATTAATTTGCACCCCAGAAATTAGAGTTAAAAATAAAACTCTCTACTTAGCCAGACTAACTTATCGAGGAGAGAGTATATGAAAGAAACAACCCTTCAAATATTTGAACATACAGGTTTTTTTGCAATATTTATTAGCTTATTTGTTAATATTCTTATTAGTATTATCGGTGTTTTACCGAGTGTTTTTATTACAGCAGCAAACCTTTCGTTTTTTGGACTTTATCATGGATTAATCATTTCAATTATAGGTGAGGGATTAGGTGCATTAATTAGCTTTATTTTATATAGAAGGGGTCTGAAAAAATGGAGATTAAAGGATTTCCAACACCCAGTAATGTTAAAGCTAAAGCATCTTGAAGGATATAAGGCTTTTTGGGTTATTTTAAGTTTGAGAATTCTTCCTTTTATTCCTTCTGGTGCTATAACATTAGGGAGTGCTTTTTCCAAGGTCTCTCTTACTTTATTTGCAATCGCTAGTACTTTAGGGAAAATACCTTCTCTTATTCTAGAAGCTGGTGCAGTCTTTGGTTTTATGCACGTCGATCTAAAATGGAAAATTGTAATTATAGTAACCTTCGTTATTATATCAATTTGGACTGGGAGAGTAAGAGGAAAAAAGACAAAAGATAGATGATTTATTTTATCTTCATTCAGTAGATGACCCCGACCTCTACAGGTGGTAAGATGAAGGCGGTTTTGGTTCCTATTCAGTGGGTGTCCAAACACCTACTGAAATAGAGGAACTCAGTCTAAAAACGCCACATCCTGTGGCAATGACTGAGTGACCAACATCTTATTGGCCCAAAGTCTCCAGCGGATGTCACGGATTTTCAAAGGAATGAATTGTGCTGACACAATTCAAAATCCGGACACAATTACGCCAAGGCGAAATTGATTATCCATAGATTCTCCATATTTTTTTGTTACAGTTCCATTGTGATGAAAATAAAGGGGGAAACGTAATGAATTCTAAAATTTTGATTACTTCATTACTACTTGGAACTGTTATTATTGGCGGATGTAGTGCAAGTAATTCAGGAGCTAATGAAGGCAATACCATGGATCATTCCAATATGGGTCAGAAAGAAATGTCGAACATGGAGGGGATGGATCATTCCAGCATGACTCAGGAGGAGATGGCAGATATGGAGAACAGCCATGCAAGTCATACAAATCCATTACCGTTAAATAATTCTACTGGAGAAAATGAAGTAGCGCTGCCACCATTCGTTGAACCTAAGGATGGAATCGTTCATATTACTGCACAGCAAGGAACGACGGAAATCTTTAATGGCATCGATACTGAAAAATATGGATATAATGGTGCTTTCTTAGGACCAATTATCCGTTTGAAAGAAGGAGAAACTGTAACATTTAGAACTAAAAATGATTTATCTGAACAAACAACATTCCATTGGCATGGCGTAGAAATTCCAGGTGAAGGTGATGGGGGTCCACATCAAATACTGGAACCAGGCGCATTAAAAGAAGTTAAATTTACAGTAAGTCAGGAAGCATCAACATTATGGTTCCATCCACATCCAGAGGGTGATACAGCTGAACAAGTGTACAAAGGTTTAGCTGGTTTAATCTATATTGAAGATGAGAATTCTGAAAAATTGGAATTACCAAATGAATATGGAGAAAATGATTTTCCTTTAATATTTCAAGATAGACAGTTTACTGAGGAAAAGCAATTTGACTACCAATCAGTTCTTAATGAGGACGGTACTATTGGAGACACATTATTAATCAATGGTACATTAAATCCCAAACTTACAGTTGGAAAAGAAAAAGTGAGACTTCGTTTATTGAACGGATCGAATGCACGGAATTATACATTTAAATTAAATACGGGAGATAAGTTTCAACAAATAGCTACTGATGGTGGTTTTTTAAATAAACCTATTTCTATGAGTGAAATTACATTATCACCAGGTGAGAGAGCAGAAATTATTGTGGACTTTTCAAAATTTGATGCTAAAAGTGAAATGGCTTTAGTAAATGAAGAAGATAGAATTTTATTACCATTTACAGTTGATGAACAAAAGAAGAATGCACGGGAAATCCCAAAAAATTTAAATGATTATATGGTTACAGATACTGAGAGAAACTTACCAGTAACAAAAAAACTTGAACTTTTCGGAATGGGAAAAATGGTAACAATAAATGATAAAAAATTTGATATGAACCGCATTGATTTCACTCAAAGACAAGGTGATACTGAAGTATGGGAATTATACAATAAACCAGATTTGATGGGCGGCATGACGCATCCTTTCCACATCCATGGTACGCAATTTAAAATAGTTTCAATGGATGGAAAAGAACCTCCTGCAAACCTACAGGGCTGGAAGGATACAGTTTCAATTGAAGCTGGTCAAACAGTAAAATTAGCAGTAAAGTTTAAAGATAAAGGGATTTACATGTTCCACTGCCATATTCTTGAACATGAAGAAAATGGAATGATGGGGCAAGTTGAAGTAAATTAACTTTAGAATTGTTATAAAAACCATCAAAACCTTGTCAAGTAGACAGTTAAAGGCGTTGTGGAGCGTTTTTTCGTTATCAGTATCGCCATAAAAAATGATGTGCTTAAAAATAGTGTTAGGAAAATGCACATATAAAATATCATGGCAACTCCAAATAAAGAAGCCTAATTTCTCGCTTAAAGCACTTAGAAATTAGGCTTTCAGAAAACACTGCTAGTATTTAGACCATAGATTCTATAGAATACAGGTTGTATTTCAGAATCTATTAATACTTTGATAGATAAATAATGTACCCTGTGCAATGAGCGTAAAGTAGTTTTATTTTTCTGTGCATTATCACTAGCATTGCATAAATATTAACTGAAATTTCAGTTTTATTTTTTTCTACATTAGAAGAAAAACAAAGACACGTAAGCAGAGGTAGTGATCATCCATTTTTTTACTATAACCTTTAACGAGGACAACAGCGATGAGTAATCCCTTATGGTACGCTTTTTCCTTTGATTTTTCGAAGCCAAATGTGGGCAGATTTCCACCACGACACCTTCAAGAAACGACTGATTTCTAAATAAGTATACGAACTATTTGTGTGGAGCTGTGCCAACACGTTCAAGCAATATACAATCATCCATCGCGATATACACTTGGTTATGCACCGCCTGTTCACTGTCACCGTAGAATTTTTTAATGTTCAAATGTTGTTTCATCCATTTGAAAAATAATTCGATTGCCCAACGTGACTTGTACAATTCAGCGATTTCATCTGCATCTAAGTCGAACCGATTCGTTAGGAGTTGTAGCTCATTACCTTTTGAATCGATTACTTTCAATAAGCGAAAGGCGTTTTCAGTACGATTTTGCATCGTACCAATGACAACCATTTCATCCGATAAAACCAGAGAATCTTCGGGTATTTCGAGCGTTTCCATGGCGCGTGTTACCGCATTTTTACGCAAGCGCGAGACAAAGAAATAGCCGTCATCGGTCATCCGATCAAAACGCTCATAATCTAAGTAGCCTCTGTCGAATACGTACATGCATTCTTTATCGTCGACCAACACTTCAAGCTGTCCGCGATCATGTTCGATCGCATTCGTGAGCACCGCCTTATCGGGATAAGAACAGTCTTTTTCCATGTAGACGAGGCGTAAATGCAGTTTGACACCCGATTTGGTTTTGCGGAACTTGGCCCACTTATGATTGTTCAAATTCAGTGGGAGCGTACTGGAATCAATGATCTTTAAGGGCGTTGATATTTTCCGGCGTTGCTCAAATTCAGTTTTTATATGAATTTGCATCACTAAATCGAGAAAAATCTGTTGAAAGAATTCGGTTGGTACCTGATTCAACCGGCGTCCTAATTGCGAGTTGCTAATCGAATCTAAATCGGTGAGCTGCTGGAGTTCTTCTGAAAACATCGCGTCACGCACAGCGCGCATACTTTCGGTTTCGGTCAACTGTGCATACAAGAGTATTTTTAGAAAGGAAGCCATGTACAGCTTCTTTGTATAGTAGTTTAATTGGTGGCTTTCCACGTATTCCTGCATTTTTTCTGTTGAAATCGGTGAAAACCATTGTTCAAATGATGTTTTTCGTGTAATCTTATCCATGAGATGAGTCCTTTTTATTGGATTTGGATAGGTTACTACCACCAAACCATTATAAAGGACTTTTTTGTGCTTACATGTAATTGCAGAAAATTATGAATTAATTTAAATGAGTCATTATTTTAATGCGGTGCTAGTGGTGCATTATTTATATATTATTGCTTCATTAGTTAATTGATTTAAATATTGTTTTTTTATGAAGTAAGTAGTAAGCCTCATTTCTTAATTTTATGTTAAGGAATGGGGTTTTTATTTGTTTTGAAATAGGGGGAGTTTTCCATTTACTCTTGCTGATAATTTATCTTGTTATAATGGACAATACTTTTAAGATGTGCAGTTTTATCACTTTTTGTGAATGTCTTCTCCCAATTTAAAAGCAAGTACCTATAACTTTTCCACGTGGATTCGCATGTGGCTTTGGTAAGGAATTTCAAAACATAGAAATGTTTAAGTTCCATTTTATTTGTCATATGACAAATAAGTGACACCAGTCACTATTGTGATTATTCTCCTTTTTGATAAGCTAAAACCGATTAATCTAAGGGAGTTGAGCGAGTGAGAAAAAGTAAATATTTTGCAAGTACCATTGCTACAGCCGTTATTGTAAGTAGTGTGGTCCCAATAGCACCAGAAGCACAAGCATCCGTAAAATTTTCGGACGTTTCTTCTACTAATGATCATTATGAAGCCATTTATCAATTAGCGAATGCAGGAGTAATTCAAGGTTTTCCAGATGGCACATTTGCACCTGATAAAGAGGTGACACGTGGACAAGCAGCTAAAATGATAGCAGGGATATTGAAATTAGATATTATAAATGTAGAAAACTCTAATTTTAAGGATGTACCTCCTACACACAGCTACTTTGGAGCAATTGTGGCATTGAAAGAGGCGGGTATTATAAATGGCTATCAGGATGGATTATTCCGTCCAAATGAACCCATTAAGAGAAATCACATGGCGAAAATTATTTCACGTGCTTTTGGTTTAGAAGCTTCCAATTCGACTCAGCTACCATTTACTGATGTTCAAAGTGATTATCAAAACGCTATTGCAGCACTTTATGAGCATGGTGTGACGAAAGGAAGAACATCAACCACTTTTGATGGATTAGCTAATGTGACACGAGGTCAATTAGCTACTTTTATTATGCGTGCTACCAATGTAACAAAGGATACTGTTGAAAATGTGAACGAGCTTGCATTGACAATCACAAATACGACAAACTCAGTTGTTCAAACAGATACGGCTGAATTTGCTATAGCTTCTAATGTTCGAGACATTTTTAATGCAGCCAATGCCAAAGCTTTAGCAGGTGCAGTAGTAAAGGTAGAAGTGAAAGATGATGTAATTATCAAAGTGCTAGACATTGAATTGAATGTGGATGGAACGAAAGATAATCATATTGTGTTTGACGCTAAAAAAGCTAGATTTACTGGAAATATTACAGTTAATGGAGACTTTGTTGAGCTACGTAACTTAGATATTTTTGGTAAAGCTTTTTTAGCAGGCAAAATTGCTACACAGTTTAAGGCTACCAATGTCCATATAAATGGAGGTTTTATCGTTGAAGAGGCAACATCAAAGCCTGTAGCTTCACTAACGCCACTTTTTGCGAATTCTAACAAAGGCATAACAATAATACTTGTAAACTCTACAGCTTCCAATTTTGATATCAGACGCAATAATACACAAATTGACTCTGATACAATCATATCTCAGATTACAACTGGTCCATCTATCACTGCTATTCAATTAAATGCCCATACTGGTGAATTAATCATTCACGCTACAGCTAATATGGAAGTGACAGGAGAAGGTTCTATTGATCGGGTGATGATTGCTAAAGCCACTGAAGTCGCATTGCAAATACTTGGTATCATCAAAGAATTAGATGTCACTGTGAAAGAAGCAAAAGTACAGGTTGGGGCAAATGTAGTGATCGAAAAATTAATTGTGTTGGAAGGATCGAGCGCTGCTTTTGTCATTACAAATTATAATCAGGTGTTACAAAAGATACAAGCAGTGGTAACACCATCAGGGAATAATGCAGAATCTACTACTGCATCGACTGGTAGTAATTCAACAACAGGAGGGGGCTCAACAACAGGAGGAGGCTCAACAACTCCTGATACAATAAATCACGCAATTTTCACGACAGCAGCTTATAACGAAGATACAAATAGATTATCTATCAGTGGTTTAAGTGGAATTAAAGTAAATTCTATTTTTGATTTTACAAAATTAACCTATAGTGATGCTGAAATTACAACACCTGAGACAGCGAGATTAACAGGACCTTATATAAAAGTAAATTCATTAGCAGCGGTTAATACGGCAGGAAAATACTTCTATGATATTGCCAGTGAAACTATAACAATCGTTCTAACAGATTCAGACGCACAAAAGATAAAACAATTATCAGGATTTGGTATCAAAGGAATAGTAACAGATCGTATCTTAGCTGAGGAAGGTTGGAATACAGACCTAGCGAATAATAAAGCAAAAGCAATAAATGGTGTTAATGTGGTAGTGGATGGAGCAGCAGTGATAGCTAATACATTTAAAATAGCAAATGCCAACATTTTAGCTAAAAACCTTGTAACTATTGCACTAACGGATAAAGAAGCTGTCAATCAGGCCATAACAGCTTATCATCAATTATCTACAGAGACAAAGGCATTATTATCAGTGGAATATGCACAATTGCAACAACTGGAAAGTAAAATAACGGATATGCAAGCAGAGCTGGATGCAGCCGCGTTCAAGTTAGCCCATGCTACTATTTTAGCAAAACAAGCAAATCAGATAAATCCTATGGATAAGGCTGCTGTCACAGAAGCTCAATTAGCTTTTACTAGTTTATCTACATCAGCACAGGCTAAATGTACGAATGAATCACAACTTCTTAATGCATTTTCTATACAAATTAATAAATATGAGATATTTGAAATAATGTCCTCCATTTCAATAACACAGCCAGCAACGAATGTAGAGATTAATGGCGTTAGTTACAAGATATCTGTTGATGGCTCTGATATAGAATCAACAGATAAATGGATCAACACAGAAATCGTTACACGCTTAATAAGTGCAATAGACGAAAGCAGAATAGTAGCTAATAATAATAATTCCACTTTAGAGTCAATCACGACAGTAAAAGCAGCGCTTGAGCGGGCAAAAACAGACGCTCTTGCAGGCGTGAAAGATGGTTTGAAAGTCATTACACCTGAAGTAATTGCTGCACGGGCCGAGTTACAAGCTGTTATCGATTCTATTGTGATTATGGAGTGGTACACAAATGTACCAACACTCAATGTAGGACGAGGAAATACAATTGCAATACCTAGTATCCGTGGTAATCAATCGATAGCTATGTATCCTGATAGTACACTAGCTTCGGAATTTAGATTGGGTACATCCTATGTATTTGCACCTTTTAGCGGTGCACAGGCTTTAATTGATGCAATTAAAACTGCACAGACAGAAAAAATAGCGGGTGATGCAACCGTTACTTCCATAATGAATGCTAAAACAGCTTTGCAACAGGCCATTACAACATACAGTTCAAGAATTAAATCAGGTACAGGTACAGGGGTGTAATTATTTTGTACAAAATTTAAAGCTTATAAGCACTTTCCTTGCCTGTAGGTTGGAGTTATATGTATATCGTTACACTAGCAAATCGAGATGGAGGATAATGGCGTTTAAACCAAACGAACTAGTGTCACGTGCATAATTCATGATGTACCCATTGCATGATTTTGTATAGCAATAATAAGTCATAGGGAAGAAGATGCTTCTGAGGAGGGCACTGAAAAAGTCGGTTTGCCACTAAAAATGTAATGTTAATCGACTTTTTTAAGCTTTTCAGTGCGCTCATTTAATGCGTTTTTGTCATATGACAAAAAAGTGACACCAGTCACTATTATGGACTAGTTCCTTTTTGCTAAGCTATGGTTACATATGCCGATTTAATATATGATAGGAGAAAAAAGAATGAAATGGTTACAAATAATGTTACTTATGTTTACAATAATATTATTGACTGGCTGTGGTGATCTGCTCGATGAATCAGATGCTACTGATGTAGAGGAAGCAGCTGATAAAGAGGGTTTAATAATCACAGTAAATGCTTCAAGTGAGGAAGCTACAGAGAATGGATGCAATGTAGGTGAGGTTTATATTGCAGATGAGGACACTTGCGTATTACCACTTAAATGTGATGACTATGATTCTTGCAAAGGACGTGGTGATGAAATTATCATGATGTTAGAGGAAGAATATGGTTCATTGACAGATGAGGAATCAATTGCCACAGATTTAGAAGGTATTCATACTCTCTATACATATGATATTGACAATGTTGAGGAAATGATTGTTACGGATGATGATGTATCAGATGAGGACATTGAATATCATTCAGAGCTATGGTTTGATTTTGCTTGGCTTATACCAGAATCGGAACGTAAGGATATCAATCAATTTATTATATTTAAGAGTGGGAATACATTAGCCTATGTACAGCAACATGATGATAGTGGTCAATATTGGACTCTTGGAATGAATGAGGAAAATATTGAGCTAGCATCTGAAACAATGATTACTTATATTCATGAATATGCTCATTATGTGTCCTTAAAAGATGGCGAGCATAATATGTGGGTAGACCCAGATGCTTGTGAGGATGTATATATTGAAGGAGAAGGCTGTTTTTATGAGGATGCATACTTAACAGATTTTTATGAGCAATTTTGGGCTTCTTCTTCTGGTGACTCAGATGATAATTATGTGTCCTCCTATGCAGCTAGTTCAGTTGCCGAGGATTTTGCGGAATCGTTTGCTCATTTCGTTTTAACAAAGCAACAAGATGAGCTACATACGATTGCAGATGAAAAAATTGCATTCTTTTATGAATATGATTATTTTGTTGAGCTACGTGCGCATATTTTAACACGTGCGGCGACATGGCTTGAACGTGCAGTAGTGTAAACTAGAACATATACACAGCAAATAAAGAAGTATCTAGTCGGAGTTGTGATTATAGTTAAATAGTAAAAATTCATATATCTGAAGTAGCTACTTGCCCTGTCATATTAAAAAATGACACTACTCATCGCATTATTTTGCTAGGCTAAAAAGTGTTACAATATAAACATTAATGTGTATAAAGTTTAATGATAGGAAAGGAGATGTGACGATTTCATTCGTGACATCTCCTTCTATATATACTTTTAAAATACAATCAACTAAAGTAGGTGAACGTATGTTAATGTTATCGGGCTATAAAGTTATAGAAAAAATTAGTAATAATGAGGAAATTGCGATTTTTCGTGTAGTTCGTCTTGAAGATCAGGAGATATTACTTGCGAAAACAACGAATACCCGTTATGTAGATGCAGCAACCATTACGTTATTTCAGCATGAATTTAAGCAATTTCTTACTTTACAAGGAGAAGGTGTTATCGAACCCATTAGCCTTGAGATCGTTGATGGACGCCCTATTTTACTTTTTCAGAACCTGGAAGGATTCAACTTACAACAATTCAACTTAATGACCAAAAAATACATATCGTTAAAGGATAAATTAACGATAGCGATTGCACTTGTAGAATGTATTCAACAGTTACATGAAAATAAAATTATGATGAACGAAATGATTCCTTTGTATTTTTTTGTAACTGAGAATCTTACGAAGGCGAAGTTAATCGATATTCGTTTCGCCCAATTAAAAAATCAAGTTGGGGTATATTCTATTTCTGCACGCAAGGTCGATTCATTGTTTGCTTATGTATCACCAGAAAAAATAGAGCATACAAGTATTCCGTACGATTATCGTGCAGATTTTTATTCGATTGGTGTTATTTTATATGAAATATTTGTAGGTCATTTACCATATGAATCTGAAAGTATACTAGATATGATGTATCACCATATTGCAACAGTTCAAAAGCCTGCCTATTTAGAAAATACATCCATTCCTAATATGATATCATCTATTATTGATAAATGTATGGAAAAAACAACTGAAGTGAGATATGGCAGCATGGTCAGCTTAAAGGCTGATTTAGAGGAATGTTATAGACAAATTCAAGCAGAAGGTGATATTCAACCATTTTTACTTGCTAAACGTGAAATTGTAGCCGATTGGTTTACGCAGCAGAAGCTATTTGGACGGAAGCAAGAGCAACAGCAAATAGTAGATGTGCTTACGAGTGTTAGACAAGGTAAGTCAGGACTGATTTCAGTCAGTGGGGAAGCAGGTATAGGCAAAACCTATTTTGTGGAAAATACTCTTCACCAGCACATGCTATCTAGCGAGATATACATAAGTATTCGATGTAAACAAAAAAATATACAACGTTTTTATAGTATATTGGAGCAAATAATTGAAAAATTAGTTGCATATTTATTAACTGAACCACAAGATCAATTAGCTTTATGGAAACAGAAATTATCAGATGTCGTACAAGGAGATGAAGAAATTTTAGTAGGGCATTTCCCTAGCTTGCAATTATTGATTGGGGAACAAGTACAACAGCAAGTAGTATTGGAGTTAGATTATGAACAAAACTTGTATAACTTTACCGCGGATTTTTTGAAATTATTTACAGAAAAAGCGCATACATGTGTAATATTTTTAGATAATTTCGACCTAGCAGATGAGCAGTTCGTTAACTATTTACAATTTTTACTTTATACACATCAAATAAAGGGCTTCCTTGTCATAACAGCGTACCGTACAAATACCACTATTTATCTGCCAATAATAAAGAAAACTACGCCATCAATTATAGTGCAACATATTAAATTGGATAATTATGATGCCAACACAGTAGCACAACTTTTACATCCCCGATTAAATGGTGTAAAAAAAGAACAACAAATGCTTATTCAATTGCTGTTAAAGAAAACAGCAGGCAATCCACTACGTATGCAGCAATTTTTAGAGGAAATCGTGGAAAAAGAACTAGTGACAGTCGATCTTTCAAAAGAAGGTTGGCTTTGGGATTTGCAAGGCATAGCAGATTTAAGTGGTAAAGAAAATACAGGGATACTTTTCGATGCTTTTTTTAAATACGTGGATAATCCAACAAGTAGGTTACTAAGTAAAGCTGCATTTTTAGGTAGCCAGTTTAAACTACAATTACTTGCTGAAATGACAAGCAGTACAGTTAAAGAATTACAGGAAACTTTACAAGTAGCTATAAATTATCAGTTGATTTATAACGTGTCAAACGACCAGCAACTATACGCTTTTCAGCACGAAGAAGTTAGGCAAGAATTTTATCAAAGAGTGAACGAACAAGATAAAGATGTACTACATATGGATGCCGGACAAGCATTAGCAAAGCACATAGAAAAAGATTCATCCATTACCATTGCCCAAATACTACAGCACTTTAATGAAGTAAAGAAACAAATGATTGCGAGAGGTAAACAGCTAGAGCTTATTAAATTAAACTTTGAGGCAGCAATGCAAGAAGATAATCATAATCGAGCCATCTATTATTTACAAAATGCAATTACACTAATTACTAACGAGCATTGGCAAGAGCATTATGAAATGACCTATAATATCTACAAACAGAGAGCTGAACTTGCATTTTTGAATGAACAGTATGAAAAAGTTAAAGCAGTATGCGACATCATCATTGAAAATTCCAAGACAGATGTAGATAAAGTGCAAGCCTATATTTTATTAATGCAACTGGAACTTAGCAACGATCATTACGATGAAGTATTAGTATTAGGTGAAATTGCACTCCAGCAACTCAATCTACCAATAAAGTTGGAAATCGGAAAACTAAAAGAACGTTATTATTGGCTACGTATTTATCGTAAACTAGGAAAAAAGCCGTCCCAAGAAATATTAAACCTTCCTCCAATGCAATGTGAAAGAAATAAGGCTGCTGCTAGAGTATTAGTTTATATGGCAAATGCTTGCTTTGTATCTAGCAGGGAAGGCTGGTATATGACAGTTGTGACGTTACTAGATTTAACATTTGAAGATGGTCTGACAAGTGAATCTGCCTATGGCTTTGCAGGTTATGCCTTAATTCAATGTAGTCTTGCATTTCAGTATGAGTCTGCCTTTCATTATAGTAAATTTGCAAGCAATCTCGTAAAGGACCATCCAGAAATGTTTATGCAAGTGAACACAATTATTACAATGTGTCAAGATAGCTGGAGAAGGTATGAACCCGATTTTTTATTATCCATTTCGGATTATACGAATCAAAATGGTGTATTATCGAATAACAGATGGCAAACAAATTATAGTTTTATAGTAAATTGCGCACACTTATTTAATTTTAGTTATCCTTTAAAGGACTTATATGCACATTTGCTTTCTCGAAGCTCTTTATTTAGGGATGATTATGATTCAGTGCTTTGGAAGTATGCCACGATTATGTCACTATTATTGACAAAATTAACAGGCTATACGGCAGCACATGATCCATTTATTTACGAGAAATCTGAAAAAAACAGTAGGGATGAGGACGACTCACTGTTGCTCGAATATTATTGGTGGTGCGAGTACATAACTGGGTATTTATTTGGTCATTATATAGAAGCGTATGAAGCTATCATGCATTGCGTAACATTTGATCAATCTCGCGATAATCCAGGATTGCAAAATCCTAGTATAGATTATTTCTATGTATTAATTGTTAAAGAATTATTTTCTTCGGCAGATACTCGTACACGATCTCAGTATATGCAACAAATTCGACGAAGTATAAAAAAGCTAAAACGTTTAGCGAAGCGTTGCCCTGACAATTATTTGCACAAATATCTAGTAGTA
This sequence comes from Lysinibacillus sp. FW301-JW8, assembly GCF_058788755.1. Lineage (NCBI taxonomy): Bacteria > Bacillati > Bacillota > Bacilli > Caryophanales > Bacillaceae > Lysinibacillus > Lysinibacillus sp. FW301-JW8. Next base: position 74,327 of record NZ_JBYTBB010000010.1, on the reverse strand, counting down.
AAAGCAGAGTATAGCAAAATTATAGGATGCCCAAAATATAAAATTGAGGCGGTATATGAGCAGGCAATTGAAGTAGCACATCAATATGGACATCTCCATGATATAGGCATTATTTCTGAATGTTTTGCTAAATATAGTATTGAAATAGGAAAAAATATGCAGGCTAAGGTTTATATTAACGAGGCATACATTGCTTTCCAAAAGTGGGGTGCGTTAGCGAAGTTAGCCCAACTTGAGCAAGAATATGGTGATTTATTGCTTGTGAAAAAAACATCAGATTTAGAGCGTGTAGATTATTTGACCATTGTTTCTTCCACACAAGCACTGTCCGATGAAATTGAGATTAATCAACTTTTATATAAACTTCTCCGAATTATGCTGCAAAATGCTGGTGCAGAATATGGGGCTTTGATTTTTGATAATAATGGGGAATGGTTTCTTGAAGCATACGGTACGACCGAAAATTTAATCGTCCAGTCCATTCCATTCGATGAAGCAAGTGATTTTGTCCCAGCCGCTATTATTGATTATACAGTGAGAATGAAAGAAGAAGTTGTGTTACACGATGCAACGAATAGTGGGTTTGGTAGAAATCAATATATTCAGCAGCATGATTTAAAATCCGTTCTTTGTTTGCCAATCATGTATCAAAACAAACTATTGTCGGTGTTGTACATGGAAAATAACTTATCAAAGGGCGTATTTACAGAAGAAAGATTAGATGTTTTAAAGTTCTTATGCTCACAATGTGCGATTTCCATTACCAATGCAAAATTGTATTCAGGGATTCAATATTTAACGAAAAATTTAGAGCAACAAGTTGAGGAACGCACAAAAAGTTTAAAGAAATCCATGCAAATGACCTCCGACGCATTAACAGAAATGACCGTCTATGCAGAGCGTAATCGGATTGCACAGGAAATTCATGATATTGTGGGTCATACATTAACATCAACGATTTTGCAAATCGAGGCTGGTCGAAGATTATTAACAAAAGATATGAACGGTGCTACCAAACGACTAAAGGATGCACAGGACCTTGTGCGTCATAGCTTAAATGAGATTCGCAACTCTGTCCATATGCTAAAAGAAGATAAATATTTTGATGTTAAACAAGCGTTATCATTATTAATTAAAGATACAGAATGGAATACGGGTGTTGTAATTTATGCAAATATGGATATGGTTGACCATTTGCCAGTTATTATGAAAAAACTCATTTACCATGCCTTGCAAGAGGGATTAACAAATGGTATTCGTCATGGACAGAGCAATGAATTTCACTTCACTTTAAAGGATAACGGTTTGGCAGTGATCTTTGAATTGGTGGATAACGGTATAGGAGCGGAAGAGCTGAAAATGGGTTTTGGCTTAGGTATGATGAAAGACCGTGTGGAGCAATTAAAGGGTACACTTTCTATCAGTACAGTACGTGATAAAGGGTGTTCGTTAAGCATTACTTTGCCATATATAATGTAAGGGGATTGGTAGGTGAACTTTTATGATTACTATTTTGATTGCAGATGATCAGATGTTAATTCGCGAAGGTTTGAAAACGATTATCGATTTAGAGGATGATATGCAGGTGGTAGCACTAGCGAGTAATGGTGAGGAAGCATTTGCTTTGACACAGCTACATCGACCGCAGCTTGTACTAATAGATGTTCAAATGCCAATTATGGATGGCATCACAGCATTAAAAAAGATGAAAGAACAATTACCGGAAACGTTTATATTAATTTTGTCTACATTTTTAGAAGAAGATTATATTATCAACGGCCTAGCCAGTGGTGCGAGTGGCTATCTATTGAAAGATATGGATACAGATAAGATGCTTATGGCCATCCGTGATACCGTCTCTGGTCAATTTATTCTCCCATCAGTAGTGGCGGCGAAATTGATAGCAAAACTCTCCAAGACAAGTACAATAAATGCAGAAGAACTTAAATTGACCCAGCGAGAAGAAGAGATTGCTAAATTAATACTCGCTGGTAAAAACAATAAAGAAATTGCTTCAGTGCTTTATATAGCAGAAGGTACTGTTCGTAATTATGTGAGTAATTTATATAGTAAATTACAGGTTATTGATCGTGTACAGGCAATTGTGAAGCTAAAAGAATTTATTTCATATTAGCCTATAGTAAGATTACTTATGTCAAAGTGATAAATAATATCCAATTGATTGAAAGGGAACTTTTTCAAACAAAAAGGAACTGTGGAGTGCAAAAATATGAATCTAGGATAAGACTAGTTGAAACCTAAAAATGTGCATTTTCACAATTAGTATAAAAAGAAAAGAAGAATGTTTGTACTTTATAACCCTAATTTAACAAGAAAATTAATCGGAGTTTTATAAAAAAAACTTAAAAACTTCCGATATTCACAGTATATTATGAATAAATAAAGCGATATCGCGTATGAGGAGGTGTTCACAAATGGGAATGATTGGTTACTACACTGCTTTGCCCGAAGAAGAAATCCAGCAGCTTGCGGCCGGAACCAAAATGCTAGAGGACATGGACCCCTATAACAGGGAAAATCTTGATATTGACAAATCATGGCAGGCACTTTATTACTTACTCTGCGATGATATTTGTGACGGTGAACCACCGCTTGGTTATGTCGTTCCAATGGATCAGGACAACTATTTGGAATTTGGAGATATTGGCGCCTTTTATTTAACTCACCAACAAATTCGTGAGGCCTATCAAGCCATTGAGACCATGACACAAGATGAGCTCCTGGCTAAATACAGCTATAACAAGATGATTGAGGAGGAGATCTATCCTCTCTATGGTGATGGTGACGTGAAAGATGGAGAGGCAGAACAATTTTTCGACTATCTATACAGTTATTTTAAAGACATACAAAAGTTCTTTGCTGAAACCATAACCGAAGGCAAAGGACTAGTATTCTGTATTTCATAATACCTATGCATAGTACAAAGTCTGGCACACGAATACGTAGTACCTGCCAGACTTTTACGTAATCCTTATATATTTCGTTTACTTATTTAATCCAAATTTCATTGTTCCATTCTGAAAATCCTCCATTATGTGCTTTTACCTCGAAGGTTGACGTTTGCTATCTATTCCAATACTATTCTTCAAATAAGATCACTTCACACTTAGTGAAATTTTCACACCTACAAACATTTCACGAAAATTGTATATCTTTTTCAGCTTTTTAAGTTAGATAAATTTTAAAATCACTCCTGTTACTCATTCATTTATTTATGACAATTGAATATACCATTTTGGGAAGGTGCCGTTTTTTATTGTTATAGACCGTTGAAACTAAAGGAATTAAATTTATGAAATTATCTCAAGCACGTTTAAAACTACAAAAAACTTGCCCAATAATCCATTGATAGCTAGTTGTGTGCATTTTATAATTGAGAATGATTATTATTATTGATAAAATTAAAAGGAGAAAAAAATGACAAAGATAAAGTATATCACGATAGTGACAAGTCTTATTGCAATATTCCTCTTATTAGCAGCTTGTTCTAGTAATGAAGCTAAACAATCAGCAACACAAAATCCAGAAACAAAAACGTTTAAACATGAGTCAGGTGAAACAGAAGTGCCGGTTAATCCTGAGCGGGTTGCTTCTGATCAGTATATGGGACAGTTAATGAAGTTAGGGATAAAGCCAATTGGTGTACGTGATAATATGTTAACAGAGCCGTGGATTGAGCTAGCAAACTTAGAGAAAGGGACACTCGATGGTATTGAAAGCTTAGGAGGATTTCCTCTTAATTTAGAAGCACTTACTTCTATAAATCCAGATCTCATTATTAGTTCGCTTCCAGACAATGTAGAATCTTATAGTAAAATAGCTCCGACAGTTCATATTGCATATGCTTCACCAAATTATTCGTCCCCAATAGATAAGTTTCTGAAAATTGCTGAGCTGTTTGATAAAACAGAGCAAGCCCAACAGTGGATTGACCAGTTTGAACGAAATGCTGCTCAAGTGCAAGAGCAAATTCTTCAATCTGGAAAAATAAAAGAAGGGGAAACTGTTTCTGTGATGGCGGTTTTCGATAAAAATGTCTATGCTTTTGGACCTAAAGGGGCATATGGCGGAAGTATGATTTACGACTATCTAAAACTACAGCCAACACCTCAAGCCGAAGAATTGCGTGGACAGGCGATTAACAGTGCAGAACTTTCACTTGAAATGGTTCCAGAATATATAGGCGACCATGCATTTATTACGGTCATCGATGAAGCTAAAGGAAAAGAATTAATGGAAAGTAATTTTTGGAAAACTATACCTGCTATAGCAAACAATCAAGTTTATTTATATGAGTCACCTATTTTTGCCATGGATGACCCTTACTCAATGGAGGCCCAGTTAAAAATTATTCATGATTTATTAATACCAACAGAAAAGTAATAACATAGTAAGTATCGACTTTTAACCGTTCTTTGCCTAGCTGCGAATTACGGTTTTAGTCATTTTTCAAAGCAGGGTTATGGAAAAGGAAGGAAGAAATCTATGCAAAACATTATTCCAAGCAGTATAGCTTTTCATTTATTATCATTGGAACGGATAGAGACAAATGAAAGAGTAAAGCAATTTCCAATGAAGAACTTTGGTCTCATTGCCGTCGTTCAAGGAAGTATAATCAGTGAAAATCAAAATCAAAAATTGACAATAACAGCAGGTGAAGTAGCTGTATTTACGCCAACTACCCAAGTTGTCGTTCATGGAGAAAGTTGTACATATTATTGTATAAATTATCAAGTTTTCCAGACGAATGAAAAGAAGATGGCACATCCTTTCTTCCATTCTACTAGTAAAGAGCTTATGCCCACTAAAGTAAAAATACCGATTCGCTCGCTTACAAGAGGCTTGGAACAAATGTATCGTCATGCGTGGAGTACAGATGTTTTACAGCAGTGTACAAATCATCTTTATTTTCAAGAATGGATGATGCTTATCCTTACAGAACAAATGAAACAAACGAATCAAGAACATAATAGTGTCCAAGCTGTGGAACAAATAATCGCTTACATACATGCCTTTTATCATGAAGAACTTACAGTAGAGCAGCTTGCGATTAAAGCAGGGATGAGTAGGCGACAATTTACTCATGTATTTCAAAAACTTACAAATACAGTGTTACTCAATATGTAACAAATATTAGAATTGAAGAGGCAAAAAAGCTATTAGTCAAAAATGAAACAATCGCTTCAATCGCAAAAGCAGTTGGCTATCAAGATGAATATTATTTTAGTCGCCGATTTAAACAAGTAGTTGGAAAATCGCCTCGACAATATACTAAGCTTAAAAAAGGCACAGTTAAGGCTATCAAACTTCCAATAATTCCACAGCGCATAGTGGCAGACCAATATATGGGGCATTTATTATGTTTAGGTATTACTCCTATTGGTGCCAGAACAGGTATGTTGAAACAAGATTTTATCGCTCCATTACAGTCAACATCATTACATTTACATCAGACAGTCGATTTAGGAAATGATTTTTCTACAAGTCCAAGTCGAATTATGCAACTACAACCAGATTTAATTATTACGCAAAATGAAGCTCATTATAAAACGCTGGAGTCAATAGCGCCAACGATTGTAATTCCATATCGTCACACACCACCATTAACAAAGTTACGGTTAATTGGTGAAGCAGTTGGAAAAGTCAAGCAAGCAGAGCAATGGATTGAAAAATATGAATATCGCATTGAACGTATACGGTCACAAATTATTAACCAGTTAGGTACAAGCTTATCCGTTACAAACTTATTGTTCCTTGCTAATAAGTTGTATGTCCTAGGCCCATATGCTGGCTATGGTAGTTATAGCTTGTATCAGGCCTTACAACTTCAGTCACCTGCTAAACAACGTAAAGAATTGAATGAGTTGTCTTTAAGTGTGGAAATTCCCATTTCTAATCTACCAGAATATGTCGGTGATTATATCTTTTTATCTGCCTACGGTGACACCTCAATTCTGACCGAAAATGAAGCTTGGAAAGGGCTAAAAACTGTTCAAAAAGGGAATGTTTCCTTTTGTAATCCTTACCGTTTTGCTTTTGAGGATCCATATTCTTTAGATGAACAGCTGATGACGATTCAGCGCAGTTTACTAATATAAATGAATCAAGAAAGGTCACCTAGAATTTTTGATTAAGTAAAGGGCAATATCATACAAGAATTTGATTTCAGCATTTGCTATACTGGGCAGCAGGTAACCAGGAAGGGAGGCATAACTTATGAAGCAGGAAATGAGAATAGTAAAATATGATACACAATTAAAGGTTGAAGCCTATCATTTCAAGGGGATTATGCAAAAATTTCCTAATCATTTTCATGAATATTATGTGATTGGGTTTATAGAAAATGGTAAACGACTTTTATCTTGCAAATTTAAGGAATATATCATTGAACCGGGGGATTTATTGTTATTTAATCCCCGTGACAATCATGCTTGCGAGCAAATTGATGGAAAGACATTGGATTATCGCTGTATAAATATCCAACCAGAAGTTATGAGAAGGGCTGTCTTTGCAATTACGGGAAAAGAACAACTACCTTATTTTACTCCCCAGGTACTTTTTCATAATGAATTGGTAGCTGTACTTCGGGATCTACATCAGATGCTTATGCAGGAAGAAGCTTGCTTGAGGAAAGAGGAAGTTTTTTATTTTCTTTTAGAACAGCTAATTGAAGAATATACGGAACAGGGAATATCAACCAGTATTTCAGAGCAAAACACTAAAATAACAGCAATCTGTGTATTTTTAGAAGAAAGTTACATGGAAAATATTACACTAGAGGACCTATGTAATCTAACAGGATTGAGTAAATACTATTTACTTCGCTCCTTTACAAAGCAAATGGGTATCTCCCCATATAGCTATTTGGAAACTATACGAATTGATAAGGCAAAAAAAATGCTAGAGCATGGAGTATTACCAATCGAGGTGGCATTTAAGACAGGGTTTACTGACCAAAGCCATTTTTCTAACTTTTTCAAGAAGTTTATAGGGCTTACACCAAAACAGTATATGAATATTTTCAAGGATGCACAAAACTAATCTTATTTGCACAGAAAGGGTTTTTATGGGTACAAAAAAAGAGATTCACGGACATTTTTTAGCAGTAGTCACTATTTTTATTTGGGGTACAACTTTCATATCAACTAAGATCTTATTAGACGCCATTTCACCTATTGAAATCTTATTTTTGAGATTTATAATTGGGTTCCTTGTTCTGCTCCTTGTTTATCCTCACTGGTTTAGAGTGAAAGAAAAAAAACAGGAGCTATATTTTGCAGGTGCTGGTTTATGTGGTGTTACACTATATTATTTACTCGAAAATATAGCACTCACCTATACCTTTGCATCCAATGTAGGTGTCATTATTGCGATAGCGCCATTTTTTACTGCTTTCCTTGCACATTTATTTTTGGATGGCGAGAAATTAAGATTACAGTTTTTTATAGGTTTTGCTGTTGCACTTGTTGGAATTTTCTTTATTAGCTTCAACGGAAGTAGTAACTTAAAATTAAATCCATTAGGAGATCTACTAGCTGTCTTAGCTGCAGCTGTATGGGCTGCCTATTCTATCCTGACAAAGAAAATTAGCGAATTTCAATATAATACGATTCAAACAACAAGAAGAATTTTTTTCTATGGGTTGATTTTTATGATACCAGCATTATTTATTGTTGGATATAAACCAAATATAAATCAACTAATGCAACCAATTAATCTATTGAATATCCTATTTTTAGGGGTGGGAGCATCCGCACTTTGTTTTGTGACGTGGAATTCTGCAGTAAAAATATTGGGTGCAATAAAAACCAGTGTTTATATTTATATGGTTCCCGTAATTACTGTTATAACTTCGGTACTTGTACTGAATGAAAGAATTACAGGGGTTGCTGTGACTGGAATTATACTTACTTTAGTGGGATTATTTATTTCGGAGAGTAAATTTTTGCAAAACAAACATGGTGATTAGTTCCTTAACAGGTAGTATAGCTTTGAATTTTAAGAAGGGTAGAGCAAGGGAAGTTTCATTAATGGTATGCCACCTATTAGGCAACCCTGTGGTTGCATATCCTTGACGAGCAACTATAGGGTTGCCTATAATCTATATATGGATTGGGACAAAGATATAATATTCAAAGCACTTGGTGACTCGACTCGGCGGATTATATTAGATGAACTTTCCGAACGCAATGAGTTGACGTTGTATGAACTTACGACACGTCTTGTTATGAAATATAATCTTGACATTTCACGACAGGCGATAGCCAAACATCTTAATATATTAGAGGATGCAGGGCTTGTAATTTCGAAACGAAAGGGAAAATATCGAGTACTCACGTTTAACAAAGAACCACTAAGGAATTTGTTGAAAGGATGGTTAAATTAACATTATCAGTAATGATGATGTATGAGTTTTGCATTTTGTAGCCAGATTGTTAGAAGTGAACCACATAGATAAGGAGGATAAAACATGTTGAAAATTATTATTACTAGTATATTCGTCCAAGATCAGGACAAAGCATTAGAATTTTATACAAAAACGCTAGGCTTTGTAAAGAAGCATGACGTTCCCAGCGGAGCATATAGATGGATAACGCTTGTTTCTCCTGATGAGGAAGGTAGTATTGAGCTTCTACTCGAACCTAATGAGCACCCTGCTGCCAAAGAGTATCAAGAGAAGCTATTTGCTGATGGTATCCCAGTAACAATGTTTGGTGTAGCAGATATTGACAAAGAGTACGAACGATTAGTAGGAAACGGCGTAAAGTTTACTATGAAACCGACAAAAATGGGTGAAATCATAATAGCTGTCTTTGACGATACATGTGGCAATCTTATTCAGATCATACAGCAGTAACTTTATGAATTATGACCCATTTTATAAGAAGAGATTAGTTGTCATTTTACAATTAGTATGTTAATGGAATAGAAATAAAAGCGTGTTTGATCAATTTTCAAAACACGCTTTTTCTATTTATTCATTTATCAGGGGTTATTGACTTTATTCCAAGGATGCAGTTACTGAATATTTTTATGTTTAATTATACTTTTGTATACAAGCATTAAAGGAGAAGGATGCTTTAATCTATCATTTTCTAAACGGATTATTTTATTGGATATTTATGTTAAAATATATTCTTATCTTAATATAAAGTGAGGTAAAGTTGATATGGCATTTGAAAATGTGGTTTATCCAGCGTTTATAAGACAGGAAGAAGAGAGTTTCGGAGTTCATTTCCCAACATTACTTCCGGATTATGGGTGGGAGATTTGCTTAAGCTCAGGCTCAACCAAAAAAGAAGCAATTCAAAATGCGAAGAAGGCTTTAGCATATTTATTAGCAGGTGCTCTATATGATAATGAAGAATTACCAAGTCAGGCACCCATTCCTGCTAATCTTGTAACAGATGAGATGGAACTGATTTTTATAAAAACATCTTATAGCGATTATGCAAAGGAAATTGAGGATCATTTACCTGGACGTCATTGGCATATCTATTTTAACAGAGATGAACAAAGTGAATTTCGAGCTGTCGCTTATAAGAATAAACAAGGATTTTGGGATGTAAGGGTAGATGGTGATTTACCTATTGAAATCAAAAAAGAGAAGTTGTTACGACTTTGTCCTACATACCCTGAAATTTGTAAAGTACAACGACGAGTTGAGGCGGAAGAAGCATTCGATAGTTTTGTAATCAAAGTAAAAGAAATTTAGAAATGTTAAATTACTTCAAAACAATATAAAGATAAGAAATATTTATTTAGTATGAGTAGGAAGCGATTGTCAAACATGCAATCGTTTTTTTTATTGTTTATATATTCTGATTATTATGACTGATTTATCGATTGTTGTGTGACTGTAAAAATTATTTACCAATTCATTATCATCTCCTACCAGGTTTCGTTGTTTTCTTGAAAGTTTGCTCCTTCTATCAAAGGAGAACCTCCCGCTACAGGTAGAGAAAAAAAAAGACATCATTGATAATTAATTTTGTTGATAATAATTATCAATTAAAATTCCTATTAAGCTATATGTCGGAAGAGGAAATAGACAGAGGAGTGATTTTACAGAAGGATAGATGCTCTTTATATCATATATAGTTTTCTAACTAAAAGGAGGAGTTACAATGGCGGCAACAGACAAAAAGGTGGAGCAGCAGATTGAGCCACGACGCTGGTATGCGCTGGCGGTCATTCTACTTCCGATACTGCTAAATTCTTTGAATACCTATATGATTCAAGTCGCATTGCCATTAATACAAAGTAGTTTAAATGCCAGTTTTACAGATGCTCAACTGATTATGACCTGTTTTTCGCTCAGTTTAGCCATCACATTAGTTATAAGTGGAAAACTTGGTGACATTTATGGCAGGAAGCGGCTTCTGCTTATTGGGGTGAGCGGATTCACGCTCATGTCTATGTTGGGAGGTTTTACATCCAGTTCGACAATCCTAATTGTCATTCGGATTGTGCAAGGAATTTCAGCAGCATTAATACAACCCCAAGTACTTTCCATGATGCAGATAAATTTTCTATCGCGTGAAAAAGGTCTTGTCTTCAGTATTTACGGTGCCTTACTAGGGTTCGGATTTGCATTTGGGCTTACATTGGGAGGCATTTTGGTTAATTGGAATGTATTTTCCTTAGGATGGAGAACTGTATTTTTTTTCAATATTCCCTTTGGTATTCTTGTTTTGCTATGTTTACCTCTGCTCCAGGAATCGCATGGCAACCGCACACAGAGAATTGATTGGACTGGTACAGTCTTCCTTATTAGCGGATTGTTTCTGCTAGTTTATCCGTTATCAGAGGTACAGAAACAAGGGTGGTCAAATTGGATATGGGGATGTTTGATTTTATCGTTAGTGCTCCTGCTTGCATTTATTGTAGTGGAAATTCATAAGCAAAAACAAGACGATGAACCACTTGTCAACTTGAAGATTTTTAAACAACGTTTATTTGGAGTGGGATTGCTTTCAGTTTTTTTTATTTATCTTAGCATGTTCTCTCTCTTTTTCATCTTGACATATTATTTGCAGTTTGGCTTACATTTTGATGCCCAAGCGACCAGTTTTGTTTTTCTGCCTCTAGGTGTCGGGTTTTTCCTAACTTCTCTAATTTCATCTCGAGTGGTGGACAAATGGGGGATGCCTGTGTTGAAAATCGGTGCGTTAATTACAGCAAGTTGCTGTTTTTTACTTATTTTATTATTGCATATTGATGCTAGACATCTGTTGCATCTGCCATATATATTGACTCTGCTAGTGTATGGGCTAGGACTCGGACTAGTTACAACGCCACTTACTCAAGTTGTGTTAAGTACCATTCCAGCAGAGGAAGCAGGGACAGGTTCAGGCTTGTTTAATACAGTAATGTATTTGGCCAATTCATTAGGAGTAGCATTGAGTAGTATTGTATTCACTGTTGCATTAGGACATTCTTTGACAAATGCGACCATATCCAACTATATAAGCGCATTTTCCGCCTCGTTAATGCTCTGTGGAGGACTCTCTCTGTCTGCTTATGTTTGTCTTGTTTTCTTATCTTCATTCAGCAGAAGACTCCCACCCCTCTAGTGGTGAGATGAATGCGGCTTTGGTTCCTTTTCAGTGAGTGTCCAAATACCTACTGAATGAAGATAAGCCTCCGGCGGATGTCACGGATTTTCAAAGGAATGAAAAAAGGATGTTAGCCTAACATCTTCACATCCTGCGAAAACGGCTAACTGACCTGCATCGTGCAGGCCTGAGCACAATTCAAAATCCGTACGCAATTACGCCAAGGCGAAATTGATTTAACCGACAAAACAAATAGAAATCAAATTGTATAAAATTAGGAGGAAGAATATATGTTTATAAAAAAATACGTCTCAACCTTTATGATTGTCATGCTTTTCTTGTTAATATTATCTGCTTGCTCGCAAAGGACAGTTGAACACAAAGAGCCGAGTCAAAGTATTACCGAAGCAACTCAAAGTAACTCGATTGGAAAAAGCCATTACCCGTTGACTTTAACGGTTTATGACGATGCAGGCAAGGAAGTACAACAAACGATTGAAAAAGAACCGAAACGCATTGTTGTCATCGGGCAAGGTTTTGCAGAGTGGATGCTTGCTTTTGGAGAAGAAAAACGTATCGTTGGGCTAGCTTATTTGGACAAATCCTTTTCAGAATATGAAGAACAAATTAAAACACTTCCTATTATTACGGATATGTGGCCTTCAAAAGAGGCTATTTTAGAGTTGCAACCAGATTTGATTATCTCGATGTCTTCTGCCTTCCAAAAAGAACGGATTGGTGATATTTCATTTTGGAATAAGAGAGGCATTCCAGTACTTGCTGGAATCAACTATACGACTGGTCGCACCATCGACAGCTTTTTTGAAGATATTACGAATCTAGGAAATGTACTGAATATCCAAGATAAGACGGGTGCTTTTATAGAGCAGCAAAAAGATCAAATCAAGGAAATTCAGGAAAAAGCAGTGCTTGCAAAGGACAAGCCTAAGGTTCTGTTGCTTGGAACTAGTGGAGAAACGACTTATTATTATGGTCCAACACTTTGTCTTATTGATGAAATGATTGAAGGTGCAGGGGGAGAGTATGTCCAAGTGTCTAAGGAAACATATGTAGAGATGTCTGAGGAATCGATTCTATCTATAAATCCCGATAAAATTATCATTACTGGATTCCAAAAATCGGATAGTGAAGCGTTGATTAATCAATATATGAACAATCCAAAGCTGAAAAATGCGACAGCAATTAAAAATGGAAATGTAAAGGTTGTCGAATATACGACTGCTGTTCGTGGAAGTCTTGGGCTTACAGATTTGTATAAGGATGTTGCCCAATATATTCATCCTGAACTGTTTAAAGGAGAATAGGTATGATAACCACACAAAGAAATATGAAAAGTTGGGTAGATAAACGATACCTGTCCTCAACAATTATAATTATACTACTCATTGTTCTTGGTATATCCGTCGTTGTTTCGGTTTCTATCGGACAAATATCCATTCCCTATGCTCAATCTTTTTGGATATTGGTGGAGCATATCACAGGATTACATACTAACCACGTCACCGAAGATGCAGATGGCATGTTTCTAGATGTGATATGGCAAATTCGCTTTCCCCGAGTGTTATTGGCGATAGTAACAGGCGCAGGTTTAGCGCTATGTGGAACTATCATGCAGGCGTCTGTTCAAAATCCATTGGCTGACCCCTTTATACTTGGAATATCTTCTGGAGCTTCATTGGGTGCAACGTTCTCCATTATGCTTGGGTTTGGCGTAGGGGGTATCTTAGGAGAGCTTAGCGTTGCCACATGGGCATTTATCGGAGCCTTATGCGCAGCTGTTCTTGTTTTGGGTTTGGCTAGCATCGGTGGTAAAACATCCTCAGTGAAACTAATTTTAGCTGGAACTGTCATTAATGCGTTATGTAGTGCATTTTCAAACTTTATTATCTATTTTGCTAAAAACGCAGAGGGCATTCGCTCCATTTCTTTCTGGACAATGGGGAGCTTGGCATCTGCAGAATGGGGAACGCTCCCATTTGTAACAGTAGTGGTTCTTGCGGCCGGGTTATTTTTTCTGTTCCAATTTCGAGTTCTTAATACTATGTTGATGGGGGAGGAGACAGCGGTTACGTTAGGAATTAATCTAAATTATTATAGACGATTGTATATGATAATCTCATCGATTGTTACTGGCATTCTTGTCTCAACTTGTGGAATTATCGGGTTTGTAGGGCTTATTGTTCCTCATATAGTGCGTAGTGTTGTCGGGTCCAATCATAAGCGACTTGTTCCAGTTGCTCTTTTGTTTGGTTCCGTATTCATGATATGGGCGGATGTATTTGCACGTACAATTATTCTTAATGGAGAATTGCCACTTGGAATTGTCACGTCTCTTTTGGGTGCACCAGTCTTTATGTACATGTTAATTAAAAAAAGTTATGGATTCGGGGGAAACTAAATTGAATCTATCAGCAGAACATATATCAGTAACACTATCAGGTGTAGATATTGTAAAAGATATCAGTCTTCATGTGGAGAATGGACAATTTGTTGGACTTATTGGGCCAAACGGATGTGGAAAATCAACGTTATTGAAAAGTATTTATAAAGTTATTAAACCACAAAAGGGTCTTGTGCTTCTAGGACAAAAAGATGTTCTAAACTCATCCACTCGTATGATTTCAAAGGAGATGGGGGTGGTTGGTCAATTTAATGAACTAAGTTTTGATTTTACCGTTCATGAGATGGTGATGATGGGGCGAACGCCACATAAACATCTGATGGAATCCGATAACAGGAAGGATTATGAGATTGTCGCGGATGCGTTGAAAAAAGTTAACTTGTCTGAGTATGCGGACAGAAGCTATTTGACATTATCGGGTGGGGAAAAACAACGTGTGGTACTTGCAAGAGCGATAGCACAGCAGCCTCAATTATTAATTCTTGATGAGCCAACAAATCATCTAGATATTAAATATCAACTTCAGATTTTAAAGGTTGTCAAATCGCTAAACATAGGTGTTCTTGCGGCTTTGCATGATCTTACTATGGCTGCCACGTATTGTGATATTCTTTATGTAATTAAACAAGGTCAAATTATGGCATCAGGAAAGCCTGAGGCAATATTGACCAAGGAGCTTATTGAACAGGTCTATGAAATAAATTGTGAGGTTTACTCAAATCCAATTACGGGGGATATGGCAATTACTTATATACCATAAAGTATAAAAAAGTGTTCCTTGCATTTGATAATCTACACAGTATAAAACATTGGCTTGACTGTAATTGTCAAGCCGTTTTACCGTTCACTTTTTGGTGTGAAGCGGTTTTTTAGCTTGTTATCCTCTACATCCAATTGACTAATCCGTTTAATAAGATCACTTGGATTACAACCATAATGCTTGCGAAAAGCAGTTGTGAAATTGCTGGCATTGCTATAGCCAACAGACGCTGCGGCTTCGCCTACATTTAAACGTTCTACTTCTAAGTACCAAAGTGCTTTCTCCATTCTTTTTTGCCGCACAAGCTCAAAGATCGTCATGCCAAACAATTCACGAAATCCCTTTTTTAGCTTAAATTCATTCATTTCAATACGCTTGGATAATGCACGAATAGATAGCGGTTGTTCAAAATGCTCCTGCACTAATTCATGGGCAAGTTCTAGTTTGAAAATATCACTGCGACGAAGCATCATATTTCCTCCAACATGACCATATCCATCTGACTCTCCGAATAGTGCTAAAAATTCTAGAGCCTTACTTTCTAAATACAAGCGTTTCATGGTTCCAAAATGTTTACAATGAATCATTTCAGATACACATCTTTGGATGGCAGGAGTATTCGGATATTGATCAATGTTTCCACGATGATGATTCAGCCATTTTTCCATTTTGCGTTTCTCCGTCACATCCTCGGCGTAGCGTAGCAGTTCAGCAGGAGTAAACCTAATTTCAAGGAGCTGATTTCGAATGCCTGCTTTTTTTTCCTCATAGACTCGAACGTCTTCCAAAAAAAGAACATTCCCTGTTTGGGCAATTGTTAGGCTGTTTTTTCCACTCCAATCACAATGAATTTCTCCGTTAACACAGTAACTCAATTCAAATAATTGGCAAGATTCCTGAATGTGAAGTTTCATATCCTGCTTGAATGTGACATCTGTCAACATAATCTCCATACCGGGGCGAATCTTAGTTCTAATCAGATTTCCCCTGCCTATATGAGAAGGAATGGTGAGTTGCTGTTCCCAGTTTCTTTGCTGAACGTGTCCTTCGACCATTTCCGTAAATTGATCAAATAAATCATGAATCTGAGAAACGTTTAAAGTCACTTTATCTATCAACTCCTTTTTCTATATTTTTATATTTATTCTAGATAGTAACTTGCAAAAGAAATCTAGGATTACCACAAATGATAATTGTCAAATACACTATCTAGTCAGAGAAGAGAGGGATTTAACAGAAGTGTTGGAATCATGCTACTGGCTTATCAGTATATTTTCTTCCTTCAGTTTATTAGCAGTACAATTTAGATGAATATGATTATTATTATCATTTAAAAGTATACTTGAAACTTCATTCTAGTTCAATATGGTGAAAGTTAACTTCAGACAATTGATTGAGGTTAAAAAGCTAATTTATAAATATAATAACAATTGAGAGAGTAACTGGTATCAGATATTTTCTGTATAAGTGAACTTTTATTTATCTAATTTATAATCACAGTTATTTAGAAAGGTTGATAGTATGAGTAAGAACTTTATTATTTTTGGAGCAAGTCAAGGACTAGGTGATGCATTTGTAAAGGGTTTACCTATAAAGGGTGATACGGTATGGATGGTGTCACGTACCCGACCAAATAGTTTAGATTTAAAGGATGGTGTAAATCGTAAGTGGCTTTCCATTGATTTAGCCAGTCAACAACAAATTCCCACTTTAAAAGAAACGTTAGAGGATATTACAATCGATGTACTAATTTATAATGTTGGGGTGTGGGAAAAGCGTGGTTTCGAGGAAGACTATACATTTGATCAGGATGAAATAGCAGATATTTCAAACCTAATCAATATTAATCTAACTTCCACTATTACCTATATTCAGGCACTTTTGCCTAACTTAAGACAGGCGAAAAATGGGAAAATAATTTTAATTGGTTCAACGGCAGGTTTAGATCATACGAATAATGCACAAGTTTCGTTTGTCACATCTAAATTTGGCTTACGAGGAATAACAAATGCGTTACGCGAACATGTGAGAAAAGATAAAATCTCCGTAACATGCATTAATCCTGGAGAACTTGCTGCGGAAATACCATACGAGGAAGGGGCAGAAAAGGCCATTCTTTTATATGAAGGTACTCGTATTCCTGTCCAGGATATTGTATCCATTGTCCAATGTGTGATAAGTTTATCACCTGTTTCATGTGTAAAGGAAATTAATATCCCTGCTATATCAGATTTAAATGCTTGATTGTTTTATTTGGGTCAGGAAGTGGTGATTGGGTTCTCTTTCCGTCTGCTATAATATGAACCAGTTAGGAAATCATTTGGTTCTTGTTAAGAATATAGTGATAGTTTAAATACAATACATAATTCCTCAAGTGAACCGATGTGATTTTTTTAATATAAACAAAGGGGATAAATTGATATGTTGACATACGAGCTATTGGATACAAGATTACTAGCAGACGAAGGAACAATTAGCCCTGTCACGCTGACTGGTCCATTTCCTGCAATCATCGTTCCTACGCAAGCAATAACTATTCAAACTACCAATCGCACCTGGCTAATAGGGAAAGGGCAATTTATAGTCCTTCTTTACCCAGAGCAGAATTTTACTATGCTACCGAGCGACAATGAAGTATTTGCCTTAGTATACAGTATTTCATTTAATAGCTATCGGTTGGCTAAACGGGAAAAAGATACTCTACTCTATGTGGCTGAGACGGCACATCTTCCTGAGCATGGGCAGATAATGGAATTTCCTCGCTATGCAGAAGGCTTGCTATATAATTTGGTAGAGCAGTTTCGTCAGACTCAGAAAATGGAGGTTGGACCCAAGCTTCACTTGCTCCTGCATGAGTTGATCGATATCATTTTTGAAAGAAAGCAAGTAGATAACTGCTTTCTAACGAACGATAAAGCTATACAACAGGCAGTTACATATATCCAACAACATTTTGAAGCACCGTTAACACGTTCTTTTATGGCTCAAATGACGGGTTTTAACGAAAGCTATTTTTCCTCGTTGTTTAAGAAGGAAACAGGTTGGAGCTTTGCTGAATATGTGAATCAAATCCGAATTGATCAAGCGAAGCTCATGCTCCTCGGGACGAACGACAAATTGCAGGACATTGCGTATCGAACAGGCTTTGCAGACGGCTCGTATTTGGGAAAGACTTTTAGCAAGTACGTTCATCTTTCGCCTAGCAGCTTTCGTGGCAGAAAGCATACAAACCGTATAGTCGGAGTACAATTTGTTGGTGCATTACTGGCATTAGGCATTCAACCACTTGCCACTACGCGTGAGCTGCTTCAATCATCCCAATTATTACGCAAACGATTACCTAATATTGTAGAAGTTGAGTCAGCTAACCAAGTAGAAGTGTTTCGACAGCTAGCACCAGATTTAATTGTTGCTCCTACTTATTTGTACAACTATCCAGACGAGCTTAAAGAGCTAGAGCGAATTGCACCAGTTCTGACCATTCCGTGGGGAAAGATGGATAAGCTAGAGGAGGTACGGTTGCTTGGAAAACTACTTGGACGAACCCAAGAAGCTGAGAGTTGGATTGCCAACTTGCAGCAGTCAGCCCTAGAAGCAAGACAAGTCATTACACCATTTCTAGCACCGGGAACTACAGCAGGCATATTTGAATTAAGCTATGATAATTTATGGCTGATTCCTTATCTTTCGGTACGCTCTGTTTATACCTTGTATCAGCTACTAGGTTTGAGTGCACCTGAGGGAATTCAACAGGAGGTGCTCCAAACGGGTCTCCATCGTAAGGTGAAAGAGCAGGAATTGCCTCTCTATACGGCAACTCACATGTTCCTGATTGTTCCAAGCGACGATACCGAGGCTTTCAGGACCAAGCTGATGGAGCGCTCTGTTTGGCAGCGCCTTGTGTATGAACAAGGTTGCCAACTGCATTTACTTAAGCTGAATGAATTTTGGTTTGATGATGGGCTGTCATTAGAGCTTCAGCTTGCTTTAATGGTAAAATTGTTAACTACTCAAAACTAAATCCAACAATTTTCCCTGTGGAATATCCAATTTATATACGTTGTCCTTGTACAAGACTGTCCTTATAATGTAAATATCATCGCGAATGATAATCATTATCAAAATAGGAGGTTCTATCTTGTACTTACATAAGATTATAAAAACCGTATTATTTCTTACCCTGATAATCATGCTCACAGCTTGCGGTAATTCCAATGATACTACTAAGTCATCCGTTGAGCCGGAAGCAACGACCAAAATAATCAAAACAAAACGTGGGGATGTTGAAATTCCAATCAAGCCTGAACGAATTGTAACAGATGGATATTTACCTGAGCTGCTTGTGCTTGGTGTGAAGCCGATTGGTTCTACACAATGGGATTTGGAGAACAAAGTCATTAAAGACCAGATTGACGGAATTGCCACGACGGGAGAGAGGTCGCTTGAGACAATAGTGGAGTTGAAACCAGATTTAATCGTAACTTGGGTGAACGATGAAACTATTATTCAGCAGTACGAGAAGATAGCACCAACCCTCTCTATCCCTTACGGCTCCACAAGTGATATTTATGAAACGATGCGTTACTTAGGCGAGGTACTGGACAAGGAAGCTGAAGCTAAGCAATGGATTGATAAGTTAGATAAGACGTCTGAGACAGCGAGAAAAGAGCTTGCGAATATTATTAAACCAGAAGATACCTTTGCACTTATGGGCGTATTTGTAGTTGATAAAGGTTTCTATATTTATGGTGACGGGGGCTACAGGGGTGGAGAAGCGATTTATAAACATCTTCAATTGAAGGCACCAGCGAAACAGGAGCAAGAAATGATCGGGAAAGAAGCGTATAGACAAATTTCGTATGAGGTCATTCCTGAATATGCTGGCGACTATATTTTTATCGATCAGGGCGATTTGATATCTGAAGTATGGGGAGAGAAAGAAAGGCTTTGGAACTCTCTTGAGGCTGTGAAAAATAATCGTGTATATAAACTTGACCCTGATTTATTCTGGGGCAATGATCCAATATCATTAGAGCTTCAAATCAAGGAAGTTGTAAAAATGCTGAGTGATAAACAGTAAATCATGAGTTCTTTTTATAAAACAGAGTAGTTGGGTGAATTTTTAGGGCTCTTCACCGTAACATATTTTACTATAGAAGAAAAACGAAAACTCCGTATCGTAATTATTGTCCAGACAAACCACGAGAGGAGTTTTCGCTTTGTACATTAAGTTTATCAAATGCCATAACAATTACCATCTTTTTTCGAAGTTTCTTCCCCATGATGAAGAACTAAATGCCTCTATAAACATGAAGTTTTCATTATTATCATCACTCAAAGAAAACTGTCTTACGTTTATTTTTTTATTTCGAAAACCTATTTTTATATCTTTTTCAACTCTAAATGAGCAAAAATAATTACTTATATTTCCACTATGCTAGAAGGAGCTTGTAGCGGCGGCGCGAGACTCCAGCAGGAACAGCACAAGACGTAAGACGCAACAAACCGCGCGGAGCGAGGGTTGCGGCTTACGCTGTGCCTGCGGAAAGCGAGTGCCAGAGCGGAAAGCTCCTATCACTTTAATAGAATGGAAGAAATTGTTTTGAAATTTGCTCATTGTAAGTTTTTCAATATGTATATTATTGGGAATGGTTATAAAGTTTTATCGAAAATAATGTTATGATATATTCACTGTGGGGGATTTTAGGTAAAAGGAGAGTGATCAAGTGAATAAAATAGTTTTACCAATACTAATAGTTATTATTTTGACCGGATGCAATGTATTCCCAACTGGTATTCATAAACAACCAGAAGGCCAAGCCATTTTTGATGGGGAGCATTATAATATGTTACCAAGTAAATATGAATGGAAAGAGGACGATGTTGAAGTAAAACTAAAAGGTTCTCCTGATATTAGCGAATTAGCAGATAACTTTGAAACATTAGAAGTCGAAAAAGGAGATATAATAAAATTTAAAATTGATAAGAATCCAATCTCCATTACGGCAACTAAAATGTATGAAGATGGCACAATTGAAAATGTTGAGATTAAAGGTGAAAAAATAACCATGCCATCTAAAGAGGGGTATTATATTTATGAGCTTAATGCTATATGGAATAAAGGAAAAGAATCTTTTGTTTTTGATGTTAATGTAAAATAATCAAGGAGCCTTCAAATTCTCAGTTAAACGAGCGTAAGAAAAATAGAACTGTGTAAACTAAACTGTACACTAAGATACATTTGCGCCTCGATATGCGTCACGATGCCATTCGTGCGTTTGCTTTTGTTGTTTCACCTTAAGGAGGGCATTTTTTCTGATGTCATTAATTTTTCTATTAGAGAATCTATAGCGACCCCGAAAGCCAGACCTTCCACACGGTTTACCTAATTTAATTAACTTTTCGACATTTGCTCTTTTTAACGTAAGGTGGTGTGAGAGATCGACTAGTCAATTAATGGCTAGTCTCCTACTCGGTTTGAGCTTTTAAAAACAAGAGACAATTCTGTTCATTTTGCCCGAATTCAAAGCCTGCCCCCACTTAAATTTTACTACTCATTCATTTCTAGTTTTACTTTCTTGGTTCACTAGCTTAGGAAACTGATAATCCGTTCATAAAACAATAAATAATTTCTTCCTCTAACTGACTTATTTTACGATTAAGTTGAATTGATAGCTCATTAACCAAATTCAAGTGGTTACTTTGATGCTTTTCTGTTAAATCACACATTAGCTTTAATATATTTATATAACCCATAAAATGCTCTTTTGTTAGTGGAGTTTCATGCGAAAGCACATAGATATCGGCGTCAAACTTTTCAATATTTTCTATGAGATGTCTAACATGATTAATCTTATATAGTGGTTGTTGTGTGTAAATACTTGGATACAAACAGTCACCTAAGAAAAGTACTTTTTCCTCCTCTACAAAAATAATTGAGGAATCATCTGAATGATCTCCACCTACATGTTTGACTACACATCGAATTCCACCTAAATCAATTTCCATTTTTTCTTTAAAAGTAATATTAGGTAAAGTGATGGTAATATTTCTATCTACTCCAAATTCTTTTTTTATCATTTCTGAGCAAAATTGAGTCTCTAAGCCTTTTTCTACACGATTATCTAAAGCTTCGTCAGACCAATCATATTCCATTATTTTTTCAAGATACTTTTTTGTCTTTTCATGTGCTATTGTTAATAAATTCATTTTATTTGTTCCAAAGCTATGATCCCAATGCCAATGTGTTAATACGACAGAATGGTAATTAGTTGTTTGATATTGATCTAATTCATTAAGAAATAACTTAGCATGTTTGTCAGAATTTCCTGCATCTATTATTAAAGTTTGGTGTATCCCACATATGGCAGACAATATTGGTCGATCTGTTTCAGGATCATGTGGTAAATAGTGTATGCGATTAGTGAGTTGCTTTAAATTTTTCTCCATGAGCTTAACTCCCTTTGTTATTTGTTCCGACAATTTTTTCTAATGTATCAAGAACATTTTTTAACTCTGTTAAACTTACTTTCGAATAATATTTTTCTACAAGTATATCGTCAATTTTTTTTAAAAGCTGTTGAAACTCTTGACCTCGATTTCCAAGTGAGATTAAAGTCTCTCTACGGTTTATTGAATTCTCCTGACGAACTATCATTTTCATTTCTTCCAGCTTTGAAATAACTTGGCTAACCGCACTCTTAGAAATATCAAAATGATTGGCAATATCATTCGCAATTACCGGCTCATTACGAATGATAAAAAACATGATAATTTCTTGTTGTGGAGTTAAGTGAAAGTTCTCTAATTCCTCAACCTCCTTGGTTTCTTTTAAAACTAACAATTTAAACTGCTCAAATTTTTGATTGATTTTGTCTATAAGTATTAAATAATCATGCATAGTTGGATCATCCTTATCTTTTTGTTAAGTTAAGTTTACTTAACTATTTAGTGATTGTCAATCATTTGGGTATTTGAGAAATACATTTTTTATTCCTTCAATATAGTCATGTAATAAACGATCCACCTTTTGAACAAGTTCTTCGGTAAAATCAAGTTCGCCTGGGGGTCAACTAAATGCCATAGTAGTAATGCACACTGTGAAAAAGGTGACAAAACTCATAATCATCAAGCAATTTCAATTGCTTCTCATTCTAATGTCCATTTCAGAAATTCATAAATATTCTCATATAAAATGTCGTTAATTTAATTGCGCTGACTTCCTGTATGGATATATTTTCCGAATTATTACTTTGACTTAGAACCATAAAAAAATAGTAGCACAAACGATGACCTTGGTTTGTACTACTAATGTCAGTATGTTTTAGTTGCTCGTTTTAATGGTATGGTTACAATAATTACATTCGTACCAGTTACTATTTTGAGATATTTTCTCGAGTTTTTCTTGTTTTCCACATGCTGGACACATATCGCCTGGTTGATAGTCTGGGCGTTCCTCTGCTCCTCCACAATGAATACAGACGTAATATATTCCGTTTGGCTGTACTTTGAAACGACTTTCCCGGCTATCAATTGTTAGGCCACAGCAACGGCAATGATTAATATAAATACCGAAATCATGCCCATTCTTACCATTTGCATGAAGACAATTATAGACGGTCACATTGTAGCTTGCTGTTAAGCGTGAATAGCTCCAATTTACTTTAAATGCTTCCTTACAATAACTGCATTTTAAACGTTCAAGAATTTCTTTAATTCTGTTGATCCAGCCAGCAAGCTTATTAACGTACGTATCACCTTGATTTAACTCAGGCATATTAGAAGAAATATTGGCTGCTAATAATAACTCATGCAGTGTCCAGTTGTCATAGTTTCTATCAATATTCCCAAACAGATGAGCACCGTGGTGTCTATTGTTTGATTTTTTTTGGAAATAGCAGGCTCTACGTATACGGGGACAATAAGCCCCGTTTTCAATTGGAGAATAGAAACGACCTTCACAGTATTGTACAGCGCTAGCCCTAGTTATTTGTAGATTACATTTTGGTAAGATAGGAATGATTTGAATGGTATTATGAGTGTTTAACTGGTGAATAATATCCTCTTCAATATATTTACGCATTCGTTTGAAATACATGTTTTTCTTCTGTTCATGGTGCACATCGCTTAATAATGCGTGAAGAATAAGTAGAATTCCTTTTAGCTGTTGATTCGATTCGTTTTTCCCAATGACTTCGAAACTTTCCTTAAAGTAAGCCTTTGTTGTTGGATTTTCTATGATGCTTTGAGTGATACGAAAGACGATTAGTGTTTTGGCATCGTTATTGAATAAATCCCAAATTATGATAGGGCTTACCGTAAACTGATGAAACAGTAGTTGCACTTGTTTCTCTCCTGTTAAATAAGGAAAAAACGTATCTATTTTATAATAAACTTCTGAGATGTGGTGAATAAACCTCTTTTTATCCTTTTCAGACAAATCGTTAAACACTTTTTGATAAAGTGATAATTTATTGTCGCTGCATTGTATTTTTTCAATTCTCTGAAGCAATATAGGTTTTGAAATGTAAGAATAAATCTCATCGTTTATTAATATTTGTTCATCCAATTCTCTAGTTAAATGCTCCAGTGCCTTTTCCTCTAATATTTCGCTGAGGGAGATTGAAAAAAACTCCGGTGCAAACTTATCTGTTTCACTATTAATCGTTGAAAAGCATTCGATGAGCTGTTCAATATGCGTGTTTGTTAAGCCGTGTTTTTTCGACTCCTCATTTATTTTTAATATGGTCATTCGCTTAAATTGATATGGGTTTTGCTTTAGCAGCTCTTTCGTTTGTTCGTTTGACATCCATTGTGTAGGTGTTAAGTCATTCCAATTGCCACAATACAGATTGTGCCTTTGAATAGTTTTGATTACTTTGGTAATGATGTGCTGCTGCCATTGTTCGTATTCAAAAAGCTCCTTCCAATCGGATGGTCCTATGCTTACAATCTTTTGTAATACGGGGTAATGCTGTAGTGATTGTATGGAATAATCGTCAATCATTCCTTCATTGATGAGGCTTAAAGAATAGATTAATTTTTCATTCAGCTCTTGAGAAATGATATCGAAATCTGATGCGATATACTCGATATCTCTAATTGATAATCGCTCTGTTTGCAGAAAATAAGCAAGTATTTCTTCACTTGTGAAACTAGTTAATGGGAAAGCTAAAGCCTCCACTCCATGTTCTAGCATATATGCTGTAACTAATTGGACAACTTCTGCTCGCATCTCAAATGTTATAAGTCGTGCTGCAATATGTTTGGCAGGTAGAAAAGAAAGAGCCTTACTGAATGCTTCCAATAATTGTTCTTTCGAGGCTTCATCTAAATGAATCACTTTGTGCACTTTGCTGTCATCTTTAGGGTTTTTACTGAATAATACCAATAAACCTTTACTTAATTCAGGCTGCTTTAAAGAGCTTTGTAATGATTTTTCGCTTATATAATATTCTTTACCAGACAAATCCGATAAAAATCCGAATTTATTGATGTGACCTTCTCGCGTTTTGCCACCATACCAATTAATGATACCAATTTCCAAGGGAATTCCTCCAAATAGTCCTATCATTTCTAATATATTTCTTTTCTAGTATATAGCATAATTACCATAGTTCAATATATCAAGCGAGTGAAAATGGGTTATAGTCTATTCCAAATAAACATAAATTGCGCTGCATCGGATTCAAGGGCGATTCGATGATATTCTGTCGATTCATCCTCTGTAATTAAGCGGCCTTTTTGAACATTTAAGATAGCATGTTTAACTGATTCAGGATGTTCAATCGAATAGTGAGAATCTTTTAGCAGGGTTAGGGCAGAACGACATTTATGTTTATCGATGCGGTCATTTTTTCCTTTGAAATACAACTTAATAAGGTATGGGATATCATCGATGATTAACCCGAGCTCTGGGGTTGAACGTACGGTTAATTCATCACAATACCAATTGGACTTACCAGGTTCAAACCACTGCACATTTTTATTTTTTAAGAATTTTAAATAGGCTTTTACAGCTTCCTGGTAATTCTTCTGACGTGCAGCAATGGCATTGTCTACGATGGCAAGTAAATAGTCATCATTAAAACAATTTTCATGGTATTTTTTTAAGCCTTCGCGTAATGCTTTCCAATAATCTTTAATCGGATGATAGTCTCCCTGATACTTAATGTCTTTCACAAACTTCGTCTTAGCAGCACTTCCCTTCATCGTGAAATCGGTAAATTGTGTTAAACCGATGGATGGCTTTGTGATAATCGTCACTTTATATCACCCTTCTTTTATAAAAAATCATTTGTTATAGATTAGTATTATATTGGAGAGGGGAAATTTATATGATTTTAGGGAAGGCATATTGAGCAAGTGGGATAGTGGTAAAAACTACTTAAATTGGTACTTTGACCTTTTAACACAGAAGAAATTATCAGGATTAGAAATCCAAAGGAATAGCGATTATGGAGTATATAGTTATTCAATCAACCAGTTGTCGATTTTGTAGCAGCAACTGGTTGTTTTATTTTTCTTGCATTTGGATGTGGGTACGATATTTGGATATCTTTTATCGTTGCAGTTAATTTTCTATTAAAAAAATTATAAAAATAGAATAGTATTTATTTTTTAGT
Source organism: Lysinibacillus sp. FW301-JW8 (assembly GCF_058788755.1). NCBI lineage: Bacteria > Bacillati > Bacillota > Bacilli > Caryophanales > Bacillaceae > Lysinibacillus > Lysinibacillus sp. FW301-JW8. Next base: position 47,942 of record NZ_JBYTBB010000010.1, on the reverse strand, counting down.
TTTGAAATTTATGACAAAAAAATTAAGTTGAATTGGAAAATAACGTATTGTTATGCACTAGAATAGTGTTTATGCATTTTTTTATACAAGAAAGAATCTATGTTTTTAATAATCCAAACTGTATAAAAATTTAAAATAATGTTGGGTTGAGTCAATTTTTCATTTTCTTTATACTGTGAAAGTAATTAATCGAGAGGAGAAAACATCATGAGCAAAGAAGTTACAATTATTGGGGTGCCTATGGATTTTGGTCAAACTAGAAGAGGGGTTGACATGGGACCAAGTGCTATTAGATATGCTGGGTTAACAGACAGACTTGAGGGCCTTGGCTATTCGGTTTATGACGAAGGGGATTTGAATATCAAAATAGTAAATGAAAATGAAGAAACAGAAATAACGACAAACTTAAAAAATTTAAAAACTGTAGCAGATGCTAATGACAAGCTTGGTCAAAAAGTAGATCATGTTATTTCCTCAAACCGCTTTCCGTTAGTTTTAGGAGGGGATCATAGTATTGCTATTGGAACATTAGCGGGTGTTGCAAAGCATTATGAAAATTTAGGTGTCATTTGGTACGATGCCCATGGCGATCTAAACACAGGTGAAACCTCTCCTTCGGGCAATATACATGGAATGTCTTTGGCTGTAAGCTTAGGTCTTGGTCATCCTGCACTCACTAATATTGGAGGTTATGCTCCAAAAGTAAAGCCTGAAAATGTTGTGATTATTGGTGCACGGGACTTAGATCCAGGAGAAAAGCAGCTTATTAAAGAACAAGGTATAAAAGTATATACCATGCATGAGATCGATCGATTAGGTATGACAACCGTTATGTCAGAAACGATTGAATATTTAAAGGAACGTACAGACGGCGTCCATTTATCTCTAGATTTAGATGGACTTGATCCAAACGATGCACCAGGTGTTGGGACACCAGTTGCAGGTGGTATTAGTTATCGTGAAAGCCATTTAGCTATGGAAATGCTATCGGAGGCAAATATCATTACCTCAGCAGAGTTTGTAGAAACAAATCCAGTATTAGATAAATATAATAAAACGGCTATCGCTGCTGTAGCTTTAATCAGCTCTTTATTCGGCGATACATTACTTTAAGTCATGGATAAGGACAATAAATTATCTCGTAAAGGAAGAACTTTTCTTAAAATATGAGGTCGCCACAACCAAATGTAAGAAAATAGCTCTCCCTAGATTAAGTTTACAATAGAAAAGGCAATCGCTCTAGCTAATCACTAGCATTTATTTTGTCAGAATATTGACAGTTTATATAATATATTAAATGGATATTCAATTACTAAAATTTCTAATAGTTATCATATTACACTTAAAAAAGAAAGTGCTTACAAGATAATTTGCGTAAGGAGTTTTTTATGGCAGCAGAACAATATGAATTAAAGAGAAGTATGAAAGCAAGACATTTATTTATGATCTCACTAGGAGGATGTATTGGAACTGGTTTCTTTCTTGGGTCAGGCTACACAATTAATCAAGCTGGACCAACTGGTGCCATACTTTCTTATTTAGTAGGCGGAATTGTCATGTATTTAACAATGCTATGTTTAGGCGAATTGTCTGTTGCTATGCCAGTATCAGGTTCTTTCCAAACATACACGACGAAATTTATAGGTCCTGCAACTGGTTTTGCTGTAGGTTGGTTGTACTGGTTAGGCTGGGCAGTAACTGTTGCACTCGAATTTTTAGGGGCTGGACAACTTATGCAGAGGTGGTTCCCAGAATCACCAGTATGGATGTGGTGCCTGTTATTTGCCGCACTGCTCTTTGTCTTGAATGGTTTATCAGCAAAAGCGTTTGGTGAAGCAGAATTTGTCTTCTCAAGCATTAAAATACTGGCGATCATTATGTTTCTTGCGGTTGGTGGGGCGGCTATGTTCGGCCTGATCGATATGAAAGATGGAACAGCTGCACCATTGCTTTCTCATTTTTATGAGGGAGGGCTTTTTCCAAATGGTGTATCAGCCTTACTAATTACCATGATTACTGTGAATTTTTCATTCCAGGGTACTGAATTAATTGGTATTGCTGCAGGGGAGAGTGAAAATCCTGAAAAGACAATCCCTAAATCGATTAAACAAACAGTCTGGCGCACACTTTTCTTCTTCGTATTATCTGTCGTTGTGCTGGCAGGTATGATTCCTATGGAAAAAGCAGGAGTTGTTGAAAGTCCATTTGTTGTTGTGCTAGATAGCATAGGAATTCCATATGCAGCAGATATCATGAATTTTGTTATTTTAACAGCGCTATTATCTGTCGCTAACTCTGGACTTTATGCAGCAACACGAATGCTATTCTCTCTTTCAGTTGAAAAGATGGCAAGCCCTGTTTTAGGGAAGGTGAATAAAAGAGGGATACCTATGAATGCATTACTGATTACACTTGCTGTGGCTGGTTTGTCATTGCTATCAAGCGTATTCGCTGCAAAAACAGTATTTGTATGGCTTCTTTCCCTAGCAGGCTTAGGCGCACAGATTGGTTGGATTGCCATTACTGCTTCCCAAATTGCATTTAGAAGATCTTATATACGTCAAGGTGGAAAAGTGGAGGATTTAAAATTCAAAGCCCCACTTTATCCACTCGTCCCAATTTTAGGTTTAGCAGCAAACTGTATTGTCATGGCGAGCTTGGCATTTGATTCATCTCAACGATTAGCTCTATATTGTGGAGGAGCATTCTTTATCGGCTGTTATATTGTTTATTATGTAAAAGTAAAGAAAGTTACAAATTTAAAAATAAACCAACAAGAAGTACAGTTAAAATTAGAACAAAAAATGTATCTATAAGCAAAATGGAGACAATGAATCTCACGAGATAACAACAATGTAGCAGTCACCCCATAAGTAAAAAAAGACATCATAAGCTGACCAACTAGCTTATGATGTCATATTCAATTTATTTTATTGTATCTAAAACCTTTTTAGAAACATAAAATTCTGTACCGTTATAAACATTGATTGTATCAAATTTATATGTTTTAGACGTATTCATTGAAGCGTCTTTATACACTATACTATTTTTGTTTACTGGAATGGTAATGGTAACATCAGCTTTTTGGGCAATAAACGTAGGATTTTCTTTATCTGCTACATCAACTTTTGTTGTGAAGCCTTTTTCTGTAAATGCTTTTGTTGCAGGTATATATAATTCCTCTGTTAGCTTATCTAACTCAAAGCCCATAAACTTTGCCATTGCATGCGCTAAATCAGTATTTTCGACAAGGCCAGTTATTTTAGAGGGACCAAAGGAGTATAAGAATACATCCTCACCAGTATGACCACCGGTTGTATAGCCAATATTGGCACGATTTGCAAGCATTTTTACCATTTCACTGCCTAAGTCTTTAGCAGATTTTAATGTAGTAAGCTCTTCCTCTGTTAAATTATCCAGACCATAAAATGCAGCAACTTCTGTTAAGTTTGATTGATCTTCTTTTAATTGCCCTAATGCACCTTCAATCGTCATTGTAGCTTTCTTTAAAGGATCAATGTAGGCAGAAACAGGAATGCTTGAATAAGTACTTGTTGTATTGATATTCCCCATTGTAATACCGCTATTGCCATGGTCTGTAACTGCAACCACTAATGTATTTCCATCTTCTTTTGCAAAATCAATTGCTTCTTTCACTGCATCATCAAACGATAAAATATCACTAATGATCCCAATAGTATCGTTTGCGTGAGCTGCCCAGTCCACCTTACTTCCTTCGACAAATAAGAAGAAGCCATCCTCATCCTTTTTCAGCGTATTAATCGCTTTTTCTGTCATTTCAGCAAGCGTTGGCTCAGATGCTCTTGTTTTGGCACGATCAAAATCGTAGGCAAGGGCACTTGGCGCAAAGCTACCCCAAATTTTTGATGCTTGACTGTTCAGTAGTTCATCCCGCGTTTTGACAAGTGCATAATTTTTTTCCTTAAGGACATTTAATAAATCCTCGCCATCTTTACGCGCATTTTTTGTTGCTCCAGGTGATAAAGATTCTAAGCCACCACCTAACACAACATCAATATTTTGGTAGACTTGCTGTTCAGCGATATCACCATATTGGCTTCTATTATTAACATGAGCTGAGAAGCCTGCTGGTGTAGCATGCTGGATTTCGGAGGTAGAAATTAATCCTGTGGCCTTACCTTGCTGTTTAGCGCCTTCCAAAACATTCGCTACTGGTCTAAATGCATCCTCTTTGGCAACTTGCTCTAATCCAGGTGAATTAACAACAGATGGCAATACACCAATAAATTTATCATTTGACTTATGTCCAGTTGCTAAAGCTGTAGCTGCAGGAGCGGAATCTGTGATAGCTGACTCAGCAGAGTACGTACGCATGGCACCTGTTAAAATTTCATCCATTGCTAGGCTTTCTCCCTTATACCAACGCGAAAGTGTAATAGCATTATTACTGCTACCATCCATCACAAGCATAATTACATTTGTTGGTTTCTTTACTTCTTCTGCCTGTACCTGTGGTGTTGCGATACTAACTGTTGATAAAGTAAGAGCACTTGCTAAAAGCCAAGAAGTCCATTTTTTAGAATATTTCATGATTTTCCTCCTTTAGATGAGTTCAATGGTAAGTTTAAAGGAAGGTTGTAAAGTCATAATTAAATAGATGTTAATAATTTATGGTAATATTGTTAACTGATATCCTTGAATGAATTTATGGGCGAAATAGATATTTAAAAGGATAATAATAGTAGGTCAAACTGGTTCAGAAAAAACAGATTATCCGACACTGTTTTATTTATTTAAAAAAAAGAAAAAGTCCATAAGTAAAGAATATAAGTTATTTTAGAAGAGAAGCGTTTAAAAATAAATTTATATTTCTTCCTGATTCTTAATCATTACAATGGGATCTTTTGTCATTAGGATGGAAATGTGCAATTATCGTTTTAAGAAACATTCCATTTTATGTTTTTGATACTGAAGTCCAAATAAATCCATTACTTGTTTAGTTGTACCCATTAGTTTTCATAAGACTGTTCCTTTTTATAAAAATAGTTCTATTGTAGACTTTTTTTAACCGATTTGAACACTTTTAAGGAGATGAATTACTAATGGAAACAACAATTCGAATGTTAAAAAGAGCTTGTATAGATGAAAGAAAAATCAATAATTTTTTAGTAAGTGCTCAAACTGCCTTTCTTGGACTAGTTGATGATAACATGCCATATGTTATTCCATTAAATTTTGTATGTAAGGATGGGATTTTTTATTTTCATGGGGCAAATGAAGGAAGGAAAATAAACATTATGAATAGCAATACGAATGCATGTATTACAATTAGTGAGAACTATGGCACTATGGTAGACCCAACGCCTGCTAAAACGGATACAGCCTACATGAGTGTTATTGCAAATGGGAAAGTAGAATTTGTCACTGATTTAGATGAAGCAACTGCTGCCATGCAAAGTATGCTGGATAAATATGTACCAGATTATTATAAAGCGCCTTTATCGAAAACTCATATTGATAAATATCAATCATCTTTAGGAAGTAAAACGGTTATTTTTAAAATAAAACCACTAAATTTGACCGCAAAGGAAAATCTGTTAACTGAACAACTAAAATTTTATCCAGGAAGATTTGTTATACAGGATTTGAGGTAATTATTGTAAATTTTATAAAGAAGACTATAAAATTGGTAAATAACCAACTACTTAGTAACGTTCAGATGAAATGAACTTAAATATAAGACAAAAATGCCTTTCGTTGAAAATAGGTAATGATCCTACAAATCAACGTGGAGGTGTTTTTTTGTGAAAAAACCTTACTTGCTTAAAGTTTCCTTTCATAAATCATTACATAGAAATTTTTAAAATTTAACCTAATTTTAAACTTTATCGTGTATAGTTTTTTCAGTTGAAAATATAAAATTTCAACGATAAGGAAAAATTAATAAAAGTGAGGATGGTTCTAGAAACAAATTAATCTGAGATTATCAGAAGAGTTCGATAGGAAGGGGGGCTTTATTCTAATACCTTAACAAGAAATCAAATATTGAAGAATGAAGGATTGTGATGATTTATTTGAAGAAATTTCAGCAATGGGGCTTAATTATTTTATTATTTGCGATTTGTTTATTAATACCACCTGGTAGTGAAAGTGTTAAAGCTGCTGACCCAGTGGGAACAGCTATAGTAGATCAGGAACAACCGCTACAAAGTGGTAATGTTTGGGTTAATGCTGAACTTCCAAGAAGTCAGTCATTTATGCCCGCATATTCGGGGTATCTTAGCAATGTTGACATTAATATATTTGATTATAGGGGTTCACCTGGAGCCATTAAAATAGAAGTTTACGACGAAGGAAATATGTCGGTGCCTATTGCTTCAGCAACAAGACCTGATATTAGTAGCGGGTGGATATCCATTGATTTCAGTAACAATAAACCCTATCTGAAAAAGAATATGAGTTATCGAATGATAATTTCTACTGAAAACGGTGGAATTAATGGCTTTGGCTGGTATGGCAAGTCAGGTAATCCCTATCCAAGAGGGTCTGCTTCAGGTGACTATGATTTTTCATTTAGAACGTACATGATTCCAGATTATTCCCTATCTCCAGCAGAAAGTCAAATAACTGTAAGTAGTCCTAGTCTTATAGCGGATGGAATAAGCCAAACAACAGTGACAGTAAAGTTAAAAGATGCTCAAGGGACTGATATGACAACTGGTGGAGAGTTGGTCACTATTTCATCCACACAGGGGACAATTAGTGCTGTCACAGATAATAATAATGGCACCTATACAGCAACTTTAACTGCCTCGACAACTACTGGCACTGGTACAATTAGTGGAACTGTTGGCGGTAAAGCGATAGCAGGAACAGCCAGCGTGCAATTCGTTCCAGGTTCACCGTCAACAGAAAAGAGTACAGTCGGAGTTAACATTGGTTCTCTTTTAGCAGATGGAATGAGTCAGGCAACAATTACCGTAAAATTGAAGGATGCTCAGGACAATGAGATCAAGGCTGGAGGAGCAGCAGTAGCTATTTCCTCAACACTAGGAACGGTTGGGAATGTAACCGATAAAAATAATGGTACCTATACAGCAACCTTAACTGCCCCAATAACAGTAGGTACGGCGACAATTAGTGCAAGTGTTGGAGGTAATCCAATAACTGCAACAGCCAGTGTACAATTAAATCCTAAACCAGCCCAATCGGTTACTGCTACAGTAGCAACATCAACACCAATAGTCGGTATGGATAATAGCATCACGCTATCTGTCAAGAATGCATTAGGTGATAAAGACACTACATTTAATGGTATAAAAAACGTGACAATTAGCGGCTATAAACAGGCTCCGAATGGGTTCATAGGTAGCTTTAATGGTCAAATATTGACTTCAATGAGTGAGATAGTTGCGCTAAATTTCACAAATGGTGAAGCAACATCAAGCTTAAAACTGAATGCAGCGTTGGCTCAAACAATTGAATTAGCAGTATCAGGTGTTGACACTGCTACAACAAATTCGCTAATAATTACGCCAATAGCAGGAAATGCAACAGTGATGAAGTTGACAACAGATATTATTCCTCCATCCGTTAATGGAGGAGCATTTGGGCAACAGCCTGTATTGACCCTTTATGATGGCTATGGAAACGTAAGTGTGAACGACAATACAAAGGTCGTTACAGTGACCAAGAAAGATGTTGGAGCATGGACATTGACTGGGACTCTAACGGCTACAGCAAATGCTGGAATCATCAGCTTTTCTAATTTAGGTGCCATGAATGCAGCTAAAGTGACAGGAGCGCAGTTGGCTTTTGATGCACCAGGCTTAGCACAGATTACAAGCACAGCCGTTACACTTATGCCAAAACAATATACCGTTGGATTTGACACAAAGGGTGGTAATACCATAGCAGACCTTTCCATTACTCATGGAGATAAATTGATTGCACCCACAGAACCAATCAAAACAGGATATACGTTTGTAGATTGGTATAAGAATGCTGGATTTACAACAAAGTGGGACTTTGCGACAGATGTAATCACGGCTGATACAAGGCTCTATGCCAAATGGACAGTGAATAGTTATGGCGTAACATTTAACACAAACGGCGGTTCAGTCGTAGCATCTGACTCAGTAATCTATAATGAAAAAGTGACAAAGCCAACAGTACCAAGTAAGGCAGGGTATACATTTGCAGGCTGGTTTAAGGAAAGTGCCCTTACAACCGAGTGGGACTTTGCGATAGATGTAATCACGGCTGATACAACGCTCTATGCTAAATGGACAGTGAATAGTTATGGCGTAACATTTAACACAAACGGAGGTTCAGTCGTAGCGTCCGACTCAGTAATCTATAA
>NZ_JBYTBB010000010.1:0-39501 GCF_058788755.1 Lysinibacillus sp. FW301-JW8 | reverse complement strand
AAAGTGACAAAGCCAACAGCACCAAGTAAGGCAGGGCATACATTTGCAGGCTGGTTTAAGGAAAGTGCCCTTGCAACCGAGTGGGACTTTGCGACAGATGTAATCACGGCTGATACAACGCTCTATGCCAAATGGACAGTGAATAGTTACAGTGTGACATTTAACACAAATGGTGGTTCAGCTGTAGCATCAGAATCCGTAGTATATAAGGAAAAAGTGACCAAACCAAAAGCAACGACTAAGGCAGGGTATACTTTTATGGGGTGGTACAAGAATGCAACTTTCACAACAGAATGGAATTTTACAAATGATGTGGTAACAGAGGATATAACACTCTATGCCAAATGGACGGTAAATTCAACTGGTGGTGGAGGTGAATATCCATCAATACCGACAACTCCAACAGTACCAGTAAATCCAGTTCTGACGCCGACTGAACCGTCAATACCAGAAAATTCAACCCCCTCACCTGAGGAACAGCCAGATAGTGAACCAACTGAGCAGGAGCCTGAACAGCAGCAATATGTGTTCTCAGATGTACCGAAATCACATTGGGCGTGGGAGATGATTCAAGATATGGCTAGACGAGGGGTTATTACAGGTTATCCTGATCAATCATTTCGACCTAATGAATTTATCAAACGCCAGCATATTGCCATTATGCTTACACGAGCTTTTGAGCTAGAACCATCCCGTGAGGCTACCTCTTTTTCAGATGTTCTGCCTAGTCATCCTTATTATGAGGCGATTACAAAGCTACAACGGGCAGGTATTATTGATGGCTCGAACGGAGCATTTCGTCCAGATGAATGGTTGACGCGTGCCCAAATGGCAAAAATTCTTGTGGCGGTACTTCAACTGCCACCAGGTGATACGAGCTCATTCAAAGATGTAAGTATAGACCATTGGAGTTATGCCAATATAGCTACCTTAGAACAACAAGGTATTGCCTTAGGTTCGAATGGTTATTTTAAACCTAATGATCCTGTCACACGTGCTCAATTTGTGGCTTTGATGTACCGAGCTCTTAATCAATAATGAGCTATTTTAGAGGGAATCTTTAACAAATATTTTAAACAGGAATGTTTCAATAAAACTATAAATGGGTGTCTAAAAGCGGAACTATCGCTTTCAGACACCCCTATCTGTTCTTTACGTCATCTTATTTTTAAATTTGCCCTTGAAATGGGTGCCACTTACTCCAACAAAGTTTTCATGGTGAGAAGTGTGAGCCATCCACATGACTTCATTCGATTTCTAGTTCATACATAACTTTTTTATTATTTGAAGTAGTATACCAAATAATTTTATTGTTTTTTACAATCGGTTGGACGGTAGATAGCTCCATATCAACTGCTGAGTGGATTGAAGATGTTGTTTTTCCTTGTCCATTCACATAGACGTATTTTAAGCTACCAATCTTATCATCTAAATATTCTTGCCATAGTACAACAAATTTATCATCTGTTATTTTTACAATTGTAGGCGTTGTTGTATACCAGACTGTGTTTTCATAATTAGCAATCGTTGTTTCTATAATAGCAGCATCATCCGTGTTTGAAAAATCCTTTGGAATGCCGTATAGGTAAACGTTACGTGTATATGTTTCATTGCGATAGTATTGTTTATTTTGGTTGACAGAGTTAAAGGCAGCTAAATAATGCGTAGGGGATTGTTCGAAGCCCCCTATAGATACACCGGTTACATTGTCACCTACACCTCCAGAAATAGGAAAAAATTCTTTCTTTGAGTATCTATTCTTTTTATTACTAGATGCGTCTATTAATTTATGAAGAACGAGGCTACGCGGATAAGCATCACCATGATCTAAATATACTGGTGCTTCACCATCCATTAACACATATTGATCAAAGGAGTGACTAACATGATTCCCTTGAAACTCTCCTAATGTATTAATTATTTCCATTGAACTTGTATTAATTTCGAATGTTAATTGAGATTGATGATTTAAGCCATCGCTTGATTTATAACGTTCACGTGATGAATGGAATGCGAGCGTGTTACCTTGTTCTGCTATTCTTCCTCCCGATGAAGCATCAAAGGGTATTACGGTAATAATCTCATCTCCTTTAACCGATGTTGCAGCAATTCGGTTAAAGTTCTTATCATACTTGACGATGCGAATAACCTCTATATTTTCTTCGTTAGGGTTATTTTGACCATAGGCAATATAATTATAGGTTTCACCGCTATAAAAAGCGCCGAAAAGAGGTAATTCTAACGTTAACGTTTTTTCGGAAAGCTTTTTAGATTGACTGTCGTATGTAGTAATTTTAATGTTTTTATCTACTTCTAACGTTGAGAAGGTATTATCGTTGTTATCGAAAATATAATCTTTGATAGAAGCAGCCCAATTTCCATGTACGCTTGGTTTTAAAGTGTTTTTAGAAGTATCTACATATTCAAATGGAAACTTTTGAGTCTGGGCTATGATTTTCTCGGCACGTACGATAAAGGCAGCCATTTGTCCACGTGTCACATAGGAGCTACCATCAAACGTTGTCTCCGTTTTTCCCTTTGTTACACCATTTTCATATAGCGCAGCAATCGATTCTCGATAATTTTCATGCACATCTGTGAACGGCAGATGTGCGCTATTCATTGCCTTTAAATTCATCGCATTGGCCAAAATTTTCGCTACGTGATTGCGCTGTACGTTATCTTCAGGCTTAAATGTGCCATCCCCAAAACCATCAATAATATTTGCCTCTTTTAAAGCGGCAATCGCACCGTAATATTGATGTGTTTTGGGAATATCCTTGAAATTTGAATTTTGGACATTAATCGTATCTAGCTTCAGCACACCCGCAAGTATTTTCGCAGCTTGTCCACGTGTTAAATTTTTCTCTGGTTTAAATGTTCCATCTGCATAGCCGCCAATAATCCCTCGTTCTTGAAGATCTTTTACGGCATCATAAAATTGATGATCTGAAGGTACATCTGACATCGCATTTGTAGTTTCGATTGGAATGACAATCGATGCAACGATAGCCGATGCAGTTGTCACTTTAAAAAATAGTGAGTAATTATGTTTTTTGCTCAAATGCAAAACCTCCTTGGTGATATCACACATATATTTAACGAAAATATACAAATTCTACCTGATTTATTTCCCTATGTAGTATTTCTTTCACATCAATACCCATTAAAATAGCACAAAGAAACTAGCGTATGAATTAACGCGATTCAGCAAAACTAGCTTCCAAAATACGAAAAGTGCATATAATCTCGGCTAGTACTCCAAGCGTCTCCGCCCCAAGAGAATCCATGTTTTCTGAACGCCCGAACTACATCCCCATCTTCTGTAATTGAATATACGTTCTCGTAAGGTTTCCAAAAACTACCTGAAAGAATCTTGGTCACGTTGCCATTCTTATCAATCTCACAATGCATATTCTCACTTGCATTGATGTCAAGGGCTGTCCCATTCCTATGCTCGGAATTGACGTTGGTGCGCCAAGAGTATGCGCCTACGTCCTTAATCGGAAATTTCTCTGGTCCATCGAAGATCTCTTGGAAAATCGCCTTGTAGGTTTTAGCCAAGTTCTTATGTACAGTCAGCGTTGCTTTTCCTTGGGCCTTGTCGCCCTTTGTAGTGACCTTCCAAACCGGAACCGTAATCTGGGTCATGTTTGCCTCGGCAGCTTCTTTCGTTTCGAAGCCGGGCTCCTTATCCTCCCAAACAAGTTGCGTTTTTTCTTCCCACTTCTGCATGTCGCGAATCATTGATTCGGATAGCGTATCTTTAAGTTCAGGTTGTTTCGCATAACGCTCTAACACTACAACAAGTTGTGCCCTCGTCAATTTGTCTGTTATTCCGAAATTATCAAGTGTTTGTCCTTTTTCTAGATTTTTCCCTACCATAAACTTGTTAGCATACATAAATTCTACAGCTTGTTCTAACGTTACGGATTTCCCATATATGTATGATACTAATGCTCGTGCCATCTGACCACGTGTGACATGTTGTGATGCAAATGTTACATTGGTTGTAGAACCTCTCGTGACCATGCCTAAATCCTTGGCTAGCTTATACTCAGTAAACGCGAAATTTTTGTCTAAATTGGCTTTCGTTGTATTTGCCTTTTCGCTTTTAAAACTGTCTGGTTCCTGATATTTCAATATAATCGACAGCATTTGGTATTCTGTTACATAACCTTGAGGATCTAACCAGTTGCCCACGCCTTTTTTCGGGTCAGATGGATGTTTTTGATTTTGATAGCCTGAAATAATTCCTTCGTCTATTGCCCATCCCATGGCTGGCGCCCAGCTTGCATTGATATCAAAATCTTTGTAAGAAGTAAGGTCCGCTGCTGCCAATCGCGTCATTGCATTTGTTGCTGACTCTGCTCCTCGCTCTTCCGCATTAACAACTGTTCCCACCTGCAACAAGGAACCTATCATCATAGAAGTAATTAATATCTTTCCTATTTTTCTCTTTTTACACACTTAAACTCTCTCCTTTAATTTCTTGGACAGCTCATTACATCTATCAGAATAGTAATTTTGTTATTCAAATTCCTCCATCATTTTCTAAAATATACATTCATATTACCTTTTTACTATCCTATTTGTAAACACACTATCCTTTTTATTACATTAGTAGTGATTATATATTCTTTTATTTCATTATCGTATTGACTAAAAATATTTTAAGACACGAGGTGTTTAGTGACACAATAATCATTTCCATAGTCATCTTTCATTTTCTGTGGGGAAATGCTGATTTTTGTGCTTCATGAATGGCTAACGGAGTACTTTAGCTTAACAAGCTAAATTTAAAAAGTCAGTTCCTTAGAGTACAGGAATTCGACTTTATTAGGTTGAAATTCTCTTAGCATACACATTTTCCATAATGTTGAAAATTACTCCTATTTAGAAAAAGAAAAAAGGGTTTGTATCGTGCAATTTAGCACTTAAAATAGGTGCAAATTATCTTCCGAAGTGACTTGATTAGCACTAATTATTAGCTGTTATGGATTGCATCATTACTATATTTTTGGACATTTATATTCAATCCAAAGGCTGATAGACTTACAGAATACAAGATTAGGAGTGATAACAATGATTGATGTACGCTACAAAATTAGAGAAGTATTAGATATGAACAAGATTGATGCATTTTTGCAGCATGCTCGTATTGGGCATCTTGGAATGGTTGATGGTCAACAACCTTATGTAGTTCCGCTGAATTTTGTTTGGTCAAATGGAAATATTTATTTTCATGGTGCTGGTGGTGGGCGACGAAATAAAGTGGTTCAAGAGAATTCGGAGGTCTGTTTTACTGTATGTGAGGAATATGGAACAATCACTAATCCTGTACCAGCCAAAACAGATACTGCTTATATGAGTGTCATGGTTTTTGGCGAGGCAAAGCCTGTTGTCAATTTAGATGAAGCTACATATATGCTGCAAGAGATGATTGATAAATATGTACCTGGTTACTATAAACGTCCATTATCCAAACAACATGTAGAGAAATACCAATCTGCAGTATTCGGTGGTTCTGTACAAGTCTACAGAATTGATCCTCAACATATAAGCGCAAAAGAAAATCCGATTGAGGAAGGGGAAATGTTCCAAACTGAATAAACAAAGTTTTTATCATAATGTCTATAAAAAAGTATCTACGTAAATAGGCATGGAAAATTAAAATTTCAAATAGAAAGGATTTTGTATATGAGATATTTGGAGCAACAAGACAGAGCGATAAGTAATGCCATCCAGCAAGAACTTTCACGTCAACGTGATAACATCGAGTTGATTGCCTCAGAGAATTTTGTAAGTCAGGCGGTTATGGAGGCTTCTGGTACAATACTTACCAATAAGTACGCAGAGGGGTATCCAGGACGTAGATTTTATGGGGGCTGTGAACACGTAGATATTGTTGAAGAGCATGCTATTCAGCGTGTTAAAGAACTGTTTGGTGCTGAACATGCGAATGTACAGCCGCACTCTGGAGCACAGGCCAATATGGCAGTCTATTTTGCTTCTGTTAAATCAGGAGATACAATCTTAGGCATGAATTTATCGCATGGAGGGCATCTAACACATGGCAGTCCCGTGAATTTTTCAGGGAAATTCTATAATTTTGTCCCATATGGTGTAGATAAAGAAACGGGGAGAATTGATTTTGATCATGTCCGAAAGCTAGCTCATCAGCATAGACCACGTATGATTGTCGCTGGTGCCAGTGCCTACCCAAGAATGATCGACTTTGAGTTATTCGCTGAAATTGCGAACGAGGTTGGAGCCCTATTTTTTGTAGATATGGCACATATTGCAGGGATTGTTGCAGCTGGTCTGCATCCTAACCCTTTACCACATGCTCATTTTGTGACCACGACAACCCATAAAACGTTACGTGGACCAAGAGGGGGTATTGTTATGTGCCGTAAATCGTGGGCACAAGCAATTGATAAAGCGATTTTCCCTGGATTACAGGGTGGTCCGCTTATGCATATCGTTGCTGCAAAAGCAGTTGCGCTGGGAGAGGCACTAAATCCAGATTTTAAGGGATATATTGAGAAGGTACTGGAAAATGCCAAAGTATTAGCTGAAACATTTATGAGTGAGGGATTAACAGTTGTCTCAGGAGGAACAGATAATCATATTATCTTACTGGATTTGCGTACAATTGGGCTTACTGGTAAAGAAGCTGAAACAATACTTGACGAAGTGGGCATTACAGCAAATAAAAATACCATCCCTCATGATACAGCCAATCCATTAGTAACAAGTGGTATTCGATTTGGTACCCCTGCAATCACAACTAGGGGATTGGGGCCAAAGGAAATGAAAGAAATTGCTCAATTAATTGCACTTGCCCTGAAAAATCCTAAAGACGCAGTAGTTAAAAATCAAATATTAGATAGTGTGAGAGAAATAACATCTCAATTTCCTTTATATGAAGGACTTCATTAATAAACTAGGTTGGGGAATAATAAATGGATATTTCAAATATGCAAAAGTATGTAAGACAATTCAGTGAAGAAAAAGGATTTACGATCAATACAATTCAAACTAGAATGCTATATTTAGTTACTGAGGTTGGCGAGTTAGCTCAGGAAATTTTAAGTATTTCCTTTCATCCAACAGAGGAGAAGGTCCGATTAACAAAAGAAAATATTGGTTTGGAGATGTATGACGTAATTTTCAATATAGTCGATCTCGCCAATCAATTAGATATTGATTTAGAGGATGCATTTCAAAAAAAGATGGAGATCAATAAGTGCAGAACATGGTATGAATAAAGCCATATAATCTAAAAAGCCACTACCCCTAATCGCACTAGAGGTAGTGGCTATTTTTGATTAGGAGTATTTTTAAAGGATTTATGGATTGTTAGAAAATATATTTATGGATGTTTTTATACAATCCATAATAATGTATGCTTAGTGCATTCATTACAAAATAAAAGCAAAGGGAGGAAATAAAATGGTTCATTTAGTTGAAGAAAATCTTACAACAGTGAGGAAGCAAATGGCATTAGCTTGCCAAGCTGCAGGTCGTAAGAAAGAAGATGTCAAATTGTTATTGGCAACAAAAACGGTTCCCCTTGAAAAATTAAAGATTGCTATGGAGGCAGGGGAAATGTTGTTTGGTGAAAATAAAGCACAAGAACTTCGAGACAAATTTCCGCTTATGGAACAACATAACCAAGTAGAATGGCATTTTATCGGGCATTTGCAAACGAATAAAGTCAAATATGTTGTGAAGTATGTTACGTTGATTCATTCTGTTGATCGTTTGAAATTAGGACAGGCATTACATAATCAGCTTGTGAAAGAGAATAAAACGATGGATATTTTAGTACAGGTGAATACATCCCGTGAAACAAGTAAATTTGGTGTATCACCGGAACTAGCATTGGAGCTAGTTGAGCAATTATCCCAATTTGAAACATTGAATATAAAGGGGCTAATGACGATTGGAAAATTGAATGCCACAAATAATGAAACTAGGCATTGCTTCCAATTATTAAAGCAACTGCAAACTCAAATTCGAGCAAAAGAAATTCCTCGTGTCGAGATGGATATTTTATCAATGGGCATGTCTGGTGATTTCACTGTTGCCATTGAGGAGGGCGCTACGATTATAAGAGTGGGAACCAAAGTGTTTGGACAACGCTATTTGCCAGATGAATACTATTGGAATGAAAATAAGTTACAGGATGATTAGGAGAGGAGGAAAAGTCTATGAACGTTACACAAAATTCATGGCGTGTTCATGATTTGCTATCACCCGCAATAGCTGCTTTTATATCTGTCATTGTCAACTACGGTGGTACTTTTATTCTTGTCTTTCAGGCTGCTAAGGTTGCTGGTCTTAGTCCAGAAATGACTGCATCTTGGATATGGTCAATATCAATCGGGGTTGGGATAACTGGCATATGGTTAAGTTATCGCTACCGTGAACCCATTATTACGGCGTGGTCAACACCTGGTGTGGCATTTCTTGTTTCAGCATTAGCACTTACACCCTATCCGGAAGCGATAGGTGCATATATGATTTCTGCTATAGGATTTATTATTTTAGGATTAACGGGAATGTTTGAGCGCTTTGTCCAGCTTATTCCACCAGGCATTGCTTCGGGACTTCTTGCTGGCATATTACTACAGTTTGGTATTTCAGCCTTTGGCGGAGCAAAAGTTGATCCTTTGCTTGTCGTTATTCTATTTACTACGTATATAATTTTAAGACGATTTACATCTAGATATGCAATTGTAGGCATCCTGCTTACTGGACTAATTTATTTGATTGGTATGGGGCAGGTGGATTTTAGCAATATCAAATTAGCCCTTGCATCTCCTGTATTTGTTGCACCAGAGTTTTCGCTTCATGCCTTATTGGGCGTTGCGCTACCACTTTTTATTATTACTTTGACTGGACAATATATGCCAGGGATGCTAGTACTGCGAAATGATGGATTTAAAACGAGCGCAAATCCAATTTTGATAATAACAGGATTAGGCTCACTTCTAACAGCTCCATTTGGATCTCACGCTTTTAATATTGCAGCTATTACCGCTGCAATTTGTACAGGAAAAGACGCCCATGAAGATTCAAAAAAACGTTATATTGCTGGTATAATCTGTGGTATTTTTTATATTATTGTCGGCATTTTTGGCGTCACATTGGCAGCTTTATTTTTAATTCTCCCTGCCACATTCATTGCCACATTAGCGGGCTTAGCATTGCTTGGTACAATAGGCAGCAGCCTTGCTAATGCTTTGATCAATCCAGAAGGACGTGAAACAGCACTAATTACTTTTTTGGCTACTGCTGCAAATGTCACATTACTTGGAGTGGGAGGAGCGTTTTGGGGACTCGTTGCAGGTTTAGGTGCTCATTTATTGATAAATGGTCAGCTACTAAGGAAACAACAAAATATGAATAGCATGCAGCAAACTAAATAAGAAGAGACTTAATATAGGCAGCCATCTAAAATAAGGTAAGATGGCTGCCTTCATTTTGGTTGTAGAGTTAACAAGTATTATAATAATAGCTTTGCCAAACGACCAATCCCTTCTTCAATTGCCGCCTCATCTATTTTAGCAAATCCCAGTACCCACCCTTTCCGATTACTTTCTAAGCAATATTTACTAAGTGGATAGACACGAACGCCTTGTTTCAGCGCTAGATTCGTCAGTTCCTCTTCTTCAAAGGATTCCTCAGCCTCGAGAAGCATATGAAGGCCCGTTTCAATACCGCTTAATTTAAAATGTTTACCTAAACCTGTTGCCATAATGGCCTTTGTCATAGCCTCATGTCTACGGCGATAGACATTTCTAACTCTTCTCATATGACGCATAAAATGACCGTGATCAATAAAATGGGAAAGCGTTAGTTGTTCCATAATTGGAAGATGGCGGTAGGTCAATGCTTGTACTTGCGCAAGCTGGCGAATGGCGTCTTTTGGACCAATAACTGCTGAAATTCGTATACCAGGAGCCACCATTTTGGAAAAACTCATCATATACAATGTATGTTGAGGCTGCTGACTAAACAAAGTTGGAAGTGGACCACCACGATACCTAAATTCGCCATCATAATCATCTTCTACAATCCAAAATTGCTTTTGAGCAGCCATTTGCAACAATTGCTGTCTGCGGGGTTCTGACAAAATAACGCCGACTGCACACTGATGGGAAGGGGTAACAAAAGTAAGCTTTGATTGCGGATGAATATGATCAACCTGTAAACCGTACTCATCAACAGGAACAGGAACAACATTCATACGCCGAAATTTCATTGTCATCCATGCTGCGGGAAATCCAGGATCTTCAACAGATACTGTTTCACCTTCATGTAAAAGTGCCTGAGCAATTAAATCAATACTATGCTGTGCACCTGAAGTTAAGATAATTTGATCAATATCGACATGAACTCCTCTTTCGAATGTCAGATAACGTTGAATCTGTTCACGCAGGGGTGTAAACCCATATGGATTGCCATATCCCCATGTGTCCAAATCTGCAACGGCTGATGCCTGTAAAAAAGATTGCCTCCAAATTTTTCGGAAATGCTCGTCCAGATATGGCTCATGGGGGCAAAAATCAATTTCAACATGCTGATGTTCTGAACCTCTAAACCAATTGTTCAATTGATCAACAGCTGATCTTATGTAGGGTAATTCAGGTGTGGAAGGTCCTTGGTGCATAAATTCCTCCTGTGAACCAGCTTTATAGCCCCATTCACTTACTCTTGTTCCACCACGCCAGTTTGTAACAGTATATCCACGGCTGAATAACTCCTCATATACAATTTGGATGGTTGAGCGCGAAACACCAACTAATAAAGCGAGCTCTCTAGTTGGGGGAAGTAGCTCCCCTGGTGGCCATTTCCCTGTTGTAATATTATGAATAGCTTGGTCAAGCAATTGCTGCCATATAGGACTCTTATCCTCTCGATTCACTTTTAACATTTCAATCACTTTCCAATCATAATAAATATTTTTAATATGGACTGTTGGATTGTGTAAAAAAAATATATAAAATACATTCCATAATTTGAATGCTATCATAATTATATGTTATTTTGCAATGAAGCCGAAAGTAACTTTTCTATTTCACACATGTTGATTAACCAAATTCATCCAGCATTTACTTGATAAAGTTCCTGATGAAATGCGAGTATCTCTTTGAGACCGATGCACCACTCAACAGGCAGGGTAGCGCAAAGAAGCTGGCGTTTAAAACCAACGAAGGGTAAGTGTTTACAGTTGTTTTTCTTGTGTCCTTCGGTATGCAAAAACTTTAGTAACATATAAACAATTAAGGCCGCAAAAAGCTGATTAAATACCGCATTTTTCGTCGTGCCAACTAACGCAGGTACATTTAAGTCTGATTAATCCAGCGAAAAAAGGATTCAATTGCCTAGCGTTCTTTTGTTTGTTTTTGAGCCGTGCCAAGCGTATAGAAAAATTCACATAAAACAAAATAATTACCTATCGATATTATAAATATTGAATTTTAATAAAATATTGAATATTATGTATATAGGTCTTCTGACAATTGGAGCAGGGGTTACTACAATTGAAACGGCATAACGGCTTATTTTATTCCTCCTGTGGGTCTTACTGTTGGAATTGCTGCAGGCTTAATTTGTATAGGAGCGGGTGCGTTAACAGTTGCTAGTGTAAATTGGATGTGGAGTTTTAATAAGATGGTCTTTTGATACACCATTCTGGACAGATTCACAATGTTAATTAAAGGAGAGAAAAACAAAGGTGTCGGCTTTCCTACTTGCAAAAATACTTAGCGGTCTTGCATTTGTGTTGATTCTAATTAAAATTTTATTCTTTAAAACAGAGAAGAATAAAAATGATAAGTATTTAATTTACACACTTCTATTAATTATTATTTTTGTTAACATTTCAATCTGGTTTAGTGCAACAGTAACTAATTCTTAAAGTAAAAAGAAAGGTGGATATTCCTTATAAGGAAATCCCTCAGTAATTACATATTTCTTCTATCTAATATAAAAAAGTAGAAGGATTTCTCCAACTACTCTCCATCTAAATTATTTATGTCCTTATTATTTGGGCTCTGTTAAATCATCTATGTACTTCCATGTAGATGTAAATTCAGTATCACCTAATAAATTTTCGGCGAAATTTAATAATTCTTGACTTTCTTTACTATCTGCTCTATCCGAAGATACAATGAGATCACTCATCTTAAATGGATTTACTAATTCTGTCATTTCATCATTTGTAAACTCTAACCTTCTCACTAAACTACCAGAATTTTGTTTTCCCTCTACAATTATTTCAATCCATTTTTTCTTTTCATTAGCTGAAGATATTTTATAGTCCGATATAGTTTTTGTGCCTTGGTCAACCGTTGTAACCTTATCTTTGCCAATGTAATAATGTGTATCTTCAAACTTCGGGTCTTCAGACTCACTTACCCAATGACCAATTATTGCAGTTTCAACAGATGAAGTATCTCTTCCCCCACTACAAGCTGTTAATAAAATGGTTGTCAAAATTAAAAACAAAAAAGATGTTTTTTTAGACAATTCTCTTCCTCCTTTTACAAAAAATACATATACAATATTACCATATACTCAACATAAAGAAATAACAAATAATTATTTTATACATTTACTTCTAACTATTATTATTTCATTAACAGTTCTGAAAATACCATCAGCTATTGACCTATTTCCTTATCCTTCCTAGCTGATTTTATAAAGGCTTCCTTCGACAAATTAAAGGATTCGGCACTATTATCCTAGAAGTAAATATCGATTATGAATTAAAGGAGGATAAAAATGGTTATAGGCCTGCATCACGTTCAAATAACAATTCCAAAAGGTGAGGAAGAAAAAGGGAAGCAATTTTACTGTCAGGTCTTAGGACTAAATGAAATTGAAAAGCCCGACTCGCTTAAAGGTCGAGGTGGTTTTTGGTTACAGCTTGGCAATAAAGAGATACATGTAGGAACAGAGGATGGCTTCAATAGATTAACGACAAAGGCGCATATTGCCTATCAAGTTGAAAATATAGAGCACTGGAAAAAGGTATTAACCGAACAACATATTGAAATACTCGAGTCAGTCCCTATTCCTCATTTTGAACGTTTTGAATTTAGAGACCCATTTGGAAATCGTGTTGAGATGATTCAAGAAATTTAATTCTTCTCAAAGATACAGTTGAATAGAAATTACCTTCTATTCAACTGTTATTCAAGCCAAGTACTTTACAAAGCTCTGGGAATTTACTTTTACACAAGATTAAGGAATTTCTTCGCTATCTGCCACTTCAGCCTCTCTACCCGTCAGTTTGGTCGCTCTAACCACCACATTCAAAAAGAAAGCAACCAGTTTCTCTAACGATTTGAAGGGGCACCCCTGTGCTATTTGTAAAGCTAACGTGCAGTTTAATACCGGAACGTTCACCATGATAAAGCGCCCATGGCAAGCGATTTTTCCCAACCGTGATTGTTGTGGAATCAATCGCCAATAGCTCTTTTTTCAGTTTACGTCTCGCTACTCGGTTTAATAGGCTGACAATCAACTCAAAATACTTTTGACGATTAGATAGTTCAGTTCACCTAAACGTTTGGAAAGCGTAGAATAATCTACTGGTTTCAAGCCTTTCTCTGTTGCCATATCGGAAGCGTAACGCAAGCTTTTCCAATCGAATGCAACTGCGACAACTAAGTAATTTAGAAGCGTTGGTACACCACATTTACGCGCCTTATCTTCAAACTGAAATTCAGCTAAAATTCCATTGATTTCTTCCTTTTCTATGTTCATTGTTGCTAAACCACACATCCATAACTAGAGTCCTTTGAAATTGTGTGTTACTATAAAATACAATAATTTAATCATTAATTTAGGAATATATGGTAATATAATCCATCGGCGATTTCTAATCAAAAGTTGTTGCAATAGTATTGATATTACAATTTATAGGCAGAAAATGAGTGAAATATATGTCATACGAAAACAAAATTCTACAAATGAAAAAAATGCTTGGTAAAAAAACTACGACAACAGTCAAACAAGAGAAGCCTGCCACATATCAAAAGCCCGAAATCCCTAGCTATACAGAGCGATGGGAAAGGGCTGGGTTGACTGTTGTAGAAAATGATTTTGGTATTGTTTTTAAACGGCAGGTGCATTATCCGTTTCATTATCAACACGGTCATTATAAGTTGCAGTCATTTTTCGAGGCACTAGCCAAATGGCAAGAGGCAAAGTTTGAACATCCCTATGCACTAGATAGCAATGAACAGGTATTATTTTTCGATACGGAGACGACAGGCTTAAAGGGAGTAGGTACACAAATTTTTCTTCTCGGTTTTTTAGAGATTTCAGATGAAAGCTTTATTTTGACGCAATATCTACTTGCAGATCCAGCACACGAAGCAGCATTACTTTTCGAGTCAAAGCTTTGGCAAAAAACTGCAACGGTCATCACCTACAATGGCAAAAGCTTTGACTGGCCACAACTTGAAACACGTTGGACGCTCCACCAAAAAGAACTACCTAAATTACGTTCACAACGACAAATCGATTTGCTGCATAGTTCAAAGCGTTTATGGAAAAATGATATGGAACGGATGAAGTTAAAATCGGTGGAAGAGGAGAAGCTTGGCTTTTCACGCATTGCCGATATTCCAGGCTATCTCGCACCTATTATTTATTTAGATGCTATTAAAAGTGGTATGCCTGATGCACTGATGAAAGTACTGATTCATAATGAATGGGATTTACTTTCACTAATTACACTCTATTCTCACTCCATAAACTTGTTGTTTGAGGAGTCAAATGAAGAATCTGCTAATACGTTCACCAATATTGGGAAATGGTATGCAGATTTAAAAGAGAGCACTCAAAGTGTGAGGATATTAGAAAAGGTAACTACGCAATTTGATGCACTTGAGGCAGGTCAAGCACAATATTATTTGGCCTTACAGCACAAAAGAAATAAAAAGTTTAACGATGCTATTGATGCCTTTGTGGCTTCTCTACATTTCATTGATTCACGAAAAAAGTTGCATGCTTTAGAACAGCTAGCCATAATCTATGAGCATCAGCTAAAAGATTATGCACAGGCCCTTTATTATACGCAGGAAGGCATACAATTAATAAAAAAGGATGAGCAATGGAGAGTAGAACAAAAACAGAAATGGGAAATTTCTTGGGAAAAGAGATTATACCGATTAGGAAATAAGAAATAATTTCCCGGGTAAGCGCATGAAACGACAAGTTTAGCCTTACAATTGGTGTTTTCAGACGATATAATGTGGTGAAGTATGCTATAATGATTTCGTGTATGTAGTGTGAGGAAGGGCGATGTGAATGGACATTAAATTAACGTCAAAAATGATCCTTGAAAAGGAATTTAAGAAAAATTTTAAAGGCTACAATGTAGAAGAAGTCGATTCATTTCTTGATGAAATTATTCAAGATTATGAAACGTTTGAAAAAGTGGTGGCCCAACTACGTGAAGAAAACAGACAGCTTAGAGAAGAAATTGATAGTACTCCTAAGAGACAACCTGTTGCGTCGACAGCTGGTACGACAAACTTTGATATTTTAAAACGTCTTTCAAATTTGGAAAAACATGTATTTGGTAGTAAGTTATACGAATAATTTTTATCATTTACATTGTATTTATTATAAAACTCTAGTATAATCTTTCGTATCATCATGAAATTCGAGTAATCGCTGCGGCGCTAGACGTCGTAGAGGAAAGTCCATGCTCACACGGCTCTGAGATGACCGTAGTGTTCGTGCTTACTGAAAAAATAAGGTAAGGCAGCTGTTAGAGGCTGACGGCGGAAGGAAAACCTAAGTCTTCTTGATATGGTTGAAACTTCCTGAAAGTGCCACAGTGACGAAGCTTGCTTGGAAACTTGCAAGGTGGAACGAGGTAAACCCCACGAGTGAGAAACCCAAATTATGGTAGGGGCACTCTCTAGAAGAAATTGAACGGATAGAGGGACAGAGTTTTGCTCTGTAGATAGATGATTACTACCCGGTCGTACGAGGTGCAAACTGTTTGAGTACTCGGGAACAAAACATGGCTTATGGAATTTATGATGCTTACCTATGAAATAACAAGCGCTCTCCAATTTGGTGGAGAGCTTTTCTTTTGAATTTATCTTGCTGCAGCTGAACTTTACTGTGCGAAAGCGAAGCGACAGCAACAATGTTTACTGTGCGAAAGCGAAGCGACAGCAACAAGGTTTTAACTGTGCGAAAGCGAAGCGACAGCAACAAGGTTTTAACTGTGCGAAAGCGAAGCGACAGCAACAACAACAACACACGAGTGAGTGACCAATTTCAAGTTGGTCCAAAGCCCCTGACAGATGTCGCGGATTTTGAAGAGGAGCTTTTCGAGCGAGCTCGGACGCAATTACGCTGGGGGGCAACTAATTAAGAACATGGTACTTGTTAATCATGTCTAGACATGCGCGATATATGTTTAAGAATAAGGCAACACACTGTTATGCCTCTGTCTCTACGCTTCTAAGCAAAACATCTGAAACTGTTATCGCAACGATGTACATATATTTGTCTACAAACTAGTAGACTGGCGCATAGGCGCTATTCTATATAATGAGGGTAGTTTAGAGAGATAGGATGGAGCGGAAACATGAACGGAGCGAACAATTGGAATAGTCTGGGGAAACTAAATTCGATTTCCAAATATCCCACTGCCTTAATTACTAAAATCTTTGAAAATGTATCTGAAGGCATAATGATTACGGATAAAGATAAAAAAATTGAAATGGTTAATCCTGCGTTTGAATTCGTAACAGGCTATAAGCGAGATGAAGTTATTGGAAAGACGCCTGCTGTGTTACAGTCGGGGGTACATGAATTAAAATTTTATCTTGAGATGTGGCAAAAGATACGAGAAGATGGCATTTGGCAGGGAGAAATATGGAACCGTCGGAAAACCGGAGATGTATATCCAGAATGGTTAACAATTATTGGTGTAACCAATGATAAGGGTGAGATTACGAATTACTGTGGTATTTTCACGGATTTATCTGAAAGAAAAATAGTAGAGAATGAACTTGAGAAACGTTTGTTAACAGACTCATTAACGGAAGTGTCCAATCGATTTGCTTATATTGAGAGAATGGATGGTCTTCTAGAATCTACTTCTACTATATCTCATTCAGTGCAGCATGCTGTCTATTTTTTAGATTTAGACAGATTTAAGCAAATAAATGATACATTAGGCCATGCGGTTGGTGATACGATTTTAGTAGAAGTGGCAAAGCGCATCAAAACATTGTTAAAAAATAAAGATATCATTGCGAGATATGGTGGCGATGAGTTTATTATTACGTTAACAAATGTAAAAAATGTAAAAGAAGCAGCAAAATTTGCAGAGCAAATTATAGGTATAATCGAAAAACCATTAGATATAAATGGTCGGAATGTATTTATCTCTACAAGTGTAGGCGTAAGTATGTATCCAGCAGATGGTGAAACTACAGAGCAATTAATCCATTGTGCAGATAAGGCAATGACCTATTCAAAAAAGAATGGTCTTAACGGCTATTCGTTTTATTTTGAAGAACTACAAACCGATTCTCAGCGCGTGTTATTATTGGATTCAGAACTACGAAGAGCTATTGTAAATCGTGAATTTGACCTTCATTTTCAACCGAAAATATCTGTTAAAAATGAAGAGATTCAAGGCGTAGAGGCACTAGTACGATGGAATAATGAGAGATTGGGATTTGTATCGCCAGCAGAATTTATTCCATATGCCGAGGAAACAGGTTTAATCATTCCATTAAGCGAAGTCATTATAGAAAAAGCTTGTGAGGCAGTTATTGAAATGCAACAGCATGGACGCAAGTCACCTATTGCTATCAATATATCAAGTATTCACTTTAAACAACAAAACTTTTTAGAATCAATTCAAGCGATATTAGAGCGTTACAATATGCCTGCTAACAATTTTGAAATAGAAGTGACAGAACGTACGGTTATGAACAGTGCAAACGAAACAGTTAGTAAGCTAGTGCGACTCAAAAAAATGGGTTTTAAAATTTCAATTGACGATTTTGGAACAGGCTATTCATCCTTGAGTTATTTAGTTCGATTCCCGCTTGATTGTTTAAAAATTGATCGCAGCTTTATTCAACATATTGCTTCGCTCGATGAAAAACAGGCTGTAGTGGATGCGATTATCCAAATGTCACACCGCCTAAAAATGAAAGTTGTTGCGGAAGGTGTAGAACAGGCACAACAAGTGGATATACTACGTAAAATGAACTGTGATATTATTCAAGGCTACTATTACAGTAAACCATTACCATTAAATGAGCTTATTGAATTTATGGAGTATTGGGAAATTGAGCATCAAGGAAGGAATTAGTATATGGCAAATTATAAATTAGTAGCCACGGCTGCGATGGGCTTAGAGGCAATTGTAGCACAAGAGGTAAATTCACTTGGCTATGAGACAACAGTAGATAATGGAAAAGTCTATTTTGAGGGTGATGAAACGGCCATTGCACGAACAAACTTATGGCTGCGAGTGGCAGATCGTGTAAAAATTGTTGTGGGCCAATTTCCAGCCTCATCTTTTGAGCAATTGTTTGAAAGCGTCAAGGCTTTACCTTGGGAAAAATATCTACCAGTAGATGCAGCCTTTCCAGTATCGGGGAAATCTGTCAAATCAAAATTGTTTAGTGTGCCAGATTGCCAGGCAATAACAAAAAAAGCCATTGTAGAGCGTATGAAGCAGCACTATAAACGTTTAGGGTTTTTGGACGAATCAGGCGCTACCTATAAAATAGAAGTTTCAATCTTAAAAGATATGGCTACACTTACTATTGACACGTCGGGCGCTGGTCTACATAAGCGTGGCTACCGACAAGCACAAGGTGAGGCGCCATTAAAAGAAACACTAGCGGCTGCACTTGTGCAAATTTCAAAATGGAATCCGAATCGACCGTTCGTAGATCCATTTTGTGGTTCGGGCACAATTGCTCTAGAGGCTGCTATGCTTGGGCAAAATATTGCACCGGGCTATAACCGTGAATTTATTTCAGAGGCTTGGCCGTGGATGAAGGCGAAAATCTGGGACGAAGTACGGGACGAAGCAGATAATTTAGCAAATTATGATCAACCACTAGAAATTTTTGGGTCTGATATTGACCATCGTATGGTGAGTATTGCGCAAGAGAATGCTCTAGAGGCTGGGTTTGGTGAGATGATTACGTTTAAGCAAATGCAAGCACGTGATTTTACGACACAGCTAACAGATGGCGTCATGATTGGTAATCCACCATATGGTGAACGTATTGGTGATGTTGAAGTTGTAGAGCAGGTGATTCGGGACTTGGGAACAATCATGAAGAACTATCCAACTTGGTCTGTGTATATGTTGTCCTCCATGAAAAACTTTGAGGAATTATATGGTCGTCAAGCGACGAAGAAACGTAAATTATTCAATGGTTTTATTGAAACGAATTATTATCAATTCTGGGGACAAAAGTCTAAAAGAGATTAAACATTGATAACGGAAGATAAGATTTTTTTCTTATCTTCCGTTTCGTCGCGTATAATAGGACCAGATAGTTAGAGGGGGAACGTCAATTGCGTAAATCTTTACCTTTTGTATTAACAAAGGATCGCTCGTTTTTTGAGTCATTAGGTGACTGGATGGGCGATGTCCTATATGATGAATTACCTGAAAAAGGCTTTGAATGCCGTGATGAGCAAATTTTTATGGCTTATCAAATAGAGCAGGCTCTAAAAGAAAAAAATGTGCTTTTTGCTGAGGCGGGTGTAGGAACTGGGAAAACGATAGCTTATCTTCTGCCAGCTGTATCCTATGCACGTTATACAGGTAAACCAGCCCTTATTGCTTGTGCGGATGAAACATTAATCGACCAGCTAGTAAAAGAGGGCGGAGATATTTATAAATTACAGAAAACATTAGGGCTTGACATTGATGTACGCTTAGCAAAATCAAGAGATCAATATTTATGCTTAAAGCGCTTTGAAGAGGCTGAAAAAGTAGAGACTGATGAATGGATTGATGATGTTGCGTTTTCTATACCTGACGGTGTATATGCACAAGGATCAATGATTGCCATTCAGCCCTATGGAGAACGTAGTGATTATCCGACAGTCAGTGATGAAGACTGGCAAAAGGTGAACTATAATGCCATTATGCAGTGTTCAGTATGTGATCAACGTAATAGATGTGGTCAAACATTACATCGTGCACATTATCGTAAATCCACGGATCTTATTATTTGTTCACAAGATTTCCTGATGGAGCATTTGGCAACTAAGGAATCCCGTGAGCGTGAAGGGCAATTGGCACTATTACCAGAAGTATCTATGATTGTGCTAGATGAGGGTCACCTATTAGAATATGCTGCTCAAAAAGCAATGACCTATAAAGTGCAGGCGACAACAATTGTTAAGCTTTTAGAACGTTTAATGGTAGATGGTGTGAGAGAGCGGACATTGTATGCCATGGAAAAATTACAAGATGACCATGAGCTATTTTTCGATCAGCTGCGTGATGATTTAGTTGCTTCTAAGGAGGAGCGTAAACGTATCAATAAATCGGCAACACTATTAAAGTATGGAAAACAATTGGTTGACGATGTAGAAATATTACTTGAGGAATTCGTCTTTGAATCTGAAATGTATATGATTCCCGAATACGAATTGAATATGGCTGAGGAGTATTTAGAGCAATACCAAGCCTCCTTACGTATTTTCATAGCACAGGGAGACGCTGTTGATTGGTTAGAGGAAACAGACGGGGAAGAAACACTCGTTATCATGCCACGACTTATTACAGAAGTTTTAGCAGAAAAATTATTTTCTAAAAAACTTCCGATTGTATTTTCATCAGCAACATTGTCTGTTAATAAGGACTTCTCATATATTTCCTATAGTCTAGGAATTCGAGACTATCAATCATTTTCTGTTCCATCGCCTTTTGATTATGAAGAAGTGATGCGAATTTATTTACATGAGCTATCCCAAAAGGAGAAGACATCGCGTGTTCAACAGCTTTTACGTGATGGAGAAAAAACGCTAATTTTATTTAAATCCAAGCAAGCCATGGTAGATTTTAAAGCTGAATTACCACTTATGGAACGGATGTATATGGCCTTTGAAGGAGATCGTGAGCTTTCTGCCATTGTTCGTGATTTTCAAGAGGGTACCATTAAAACATTATGCTCCTATCATTTATGGGAGGGACTAGATTTGCCAGAGGAGGCATTAACACGTGTCATTATTTATGACTTGCCTTTCCCACCGCATGATCCGTTATTTGATGCAAAACGTACGTTTGCAGAAAATCCGTATGAAGAGGTAGAATTACCATTTATGCAATTGCGTCTGCAACAAGGAATGGGGCGCTTAATTCGTACTTCAAACGATCATGGGGATATCCATATTTTGTTAAATGAACAAGAGGTATCTCAGCGTAAAACGTTTGAAAATATCTTAGCTGTTACACCAGAAATAAAATAAAAAAAAGCGGGTTTGCCTTAGGTGCAGGCCTGCTTTTTGCTATATTGAAATAGTAAAATCGACGTGAAATGCAGATAGAATTGAAAAAAGTGTTGAATATTTCTCTTTTAAGCTATATAGTTCTTTGTAATGCAACGAAAATTATTAAAATAAATTATTTTTTTGTTGAAAATAATTTTGCAAAAGGTTTATAATGATGACAAGAAATTTTAAGAATAGTCATTTTCAAGTTTGATTATTCTATGATAGGGGTGTTGAACCTGTCGAACATTCAATCATTGTGTAGTCAATATACAAGCTTATCTTCAACAGATATTGAAAAGTTACTGGAAATAGAAACTACACTATCGTATTATGCAGAGTTGACAGATTGCTATATGTTCATAGATTGTATGATGGAAAATCTACCACATGCAATTGTTGTAGCAGAAGCATTCCCGAAAAAAGAAAGACGTGTATACGAAAAGTCTGTTATTGGGAAATTTGTTTTTGAGAGTTTTGAACCAGCAGTATTTGCTGCTTTTAAAAATAAAGAAAAATCATCCATTTCTAGAGCTGTCACACAAGAAGGTATAACAGTTGAACAAAATGTTGTTCCACTCTTTAATAACGAGCAGCAGGTTATTGCCGTGTTGATTCAAGAAAAAAAGGTGGAGATGAAAACAACACCAAAAGATGATTTTCAAAATATGCCCTTTGCTTTAATTGAGCATATTGTAGAACCAAATTCTCAACCAATACCAGTCGTTTCTGATTTGTTAGTAGAATCTATTATTCTTACTAATCATGAGAACAAAGTAATTTATAGTAATCCTGCAGGCTATCGATTTATCTCAGAGCTTTCAGGGTTAGAACATTTTGACAATGTTGCATTGAATAAGATTTTGCCATTTTTACAAGAGGTGTATGATAAAGGCGATGATGTCTTTTTCTTAGAAATTACGATTGATCGTAAATCCTTCATTGTGAAAAAAATTCCTATTCGCAGTCAAAATGATAAAGTAACACTTCTCATTATTCATGATCTGACAGAGCTAAAGCTGAAAGAAAATGAACTGATGATGAAAACATTTGCAATACGAGAAATTCATCATCGTGTAAAAAATAATTTACAAACAGTTACAAGCCTATTGCGTTTGCAAATGCGAAATGACTTGACTGCTTCAAGTGCAAGTGCTTTTCAAGAGGCATTAAATCGAATATATAGTATTTCATCTGTCTATGAACTGATTTTAGAGAATGAGGATAATGCGGAAGAGAAAGTAGATGTTATCGCGTTATCTAAGAAAATTGGACATAAGATGGTGGGGACATCCAATACACCATCTATTCAATTAGTCTTCCATCATGAAGACATTCAGTTATTCTGTCATTCAAAGAAGGCTGTATCCCTTGCGTTAATCATTTGTGAGCTACTGCAAAATGCATTAAAATATGCTTTTGTTGGTCGTGAGGAAGGTACAATCGACATTCAATTTTTACAGGATACTTCTGTCATTTCACTTCATATTTCTGACAACGGCGTTGGAATGCAAGAAGTGAAGGCATCGTTTGGAATGGAGATTATTACAAGACTTGTTGAATACGATTTAGCTGGCACATTTTCAATTATCCCTAGTGAAGAAGGTACGCATACTCAAATTCAGTTTCCTGTAAGTGAGGAGGTATTTATCCTAAATGACTAGGAAAGTAATGATTGTCGAAGATGAGTCACTTATTGCCATTGATTTAAAATTTATGCTTGAAGATAATGGCTACGAGGTAGTGGCACAAGCAAACAATGGAGAATCGGCAATTGAGCTGGCTTTTGCACATGAGCCGCAGTTAATCCTAATGGATATTAAAATGCCCAAGCTAGATGGATTAAAGGCTAGCAAAATTATTGAACAGCAATTGGGTATACCAGTGCTATTTATATCAGCGTATAGTGAAAAAGAATTGCTTCTATACATGAAGCAAGACAATATTTTAGGATATGTCATGAAACCGTTTTCTGAGAAAAATGTCCTTCCAGCGTTGGAGGTGGCATTTCATCAAATTGATAAATTCAACCGTTTAAACGGAGAATTACTGCATAAACAAACTGAATTAGAAAAACGCAAAATCATCGAACGTGCAAAAGGTTTACTGATGCAGTCAGAAAAACTTAGCGAGGACGAGGCGTATAAAAAAATTCGAAATGAAAGTATGCAGACTCAGCAGGAAATGGTGACAATCGCGAAACGAATTATTAATACCTTACAAGTAAATAGTTGAAGCAAAGACGCTTTAAAGAGATTTCTTCTTTAAGGCGTCTTTTTTTATATAAATTTATCAAAATCAAAGGGGTGATGAGTAGGATGGCAATGATAGGAACGATCATCGTTTATATTATTATGATTTGTGCTGTTTTAGGGGCAATCGGAGCAATTCGAGATGCAGAGTATGGGATTGGTAAGGAATTTATGAATGGTATCCATACAGTTGGTCATATTTTCGTACCAGCGGCAGGAATCATGGCAGCTATACCTTACTTAACATGGTTTATTAGTCATTTTATTAGTCCGATTTTTGAATTGATTGGTGCTGATCCTGCAATTGCAGCAACAACCATTTTAGCTTCGGACATGGGCGGCTATCAATTAGCCAATGCTTTAAAAGAGTCATACGAGGGATGGGTAATGGCTCTAGTTGTTGGATTTATGTCAGGAGCAACCATTGTATTCTCAATTCCGATGGGACTTGCGATGTTAGATAAACGTGATCATAAATATATGGCGTTAGGTATTATGGCTGGCGTTTTAACAATTCCGATTGGCGCGTTTATTTCTTCCATCATGATTGTGCTGTTTAATACAGAGGTTCGTGAAGTAATTAGTACAACAGAGGCACCAACATATGTATTTGCTATTTCTGTATTACAAATATTAATCAATTTATTGCCTTTATTTATTTTCGTTATCTTAATTGCATTAGGACTAAAGTTAATTCCAAATGGCATGATCAAGGGCTTTATGATTTTTGGTCGCGTTATGGATGCTGGTATCAAGCTTGTACTTGTGTTCTCTATTGTAGAAATTTTCACAGGAATCTTTACAAAGGTTTTTGGAGCATGGGGCTTTGATCCGATTATGGCAGATGAGATCGATCAATTCCGAGCGTTAGAAACAGCTGGGTATATCGGTATTATGCTAGCGGGTGCATTCCCGATGGTGTACTTGATCAGAAAATATGCATCTAAACCTTTAGAAGCGGCAGGGAAAAGATTAGGTTTATCATCAGTAGGAAGTGCAGGGATTTTAGCAACAATTGCTAATATCTTGGCAATGTTTACACTGATTCGTCATATGCCTCCAAAAGATAAAGTCATTAATATTGCCTTTGGGGTTTGTTCAGCATTTTTACTTGGAGATCATTTATCGTTTACGGCTAACTTCCAGCCAACCATTATTTTACCTGTTATTGCAGGGAAGTTTTTAGCTGGTGTGATTGCGATTATTCTAGCCTATAAATTATCTGTACCAACAGCTTTAAGATTGGAGCAGGAAGATCGCGAGGCAGGCATTATCAAAGAAGGAGAATACCTAACAGACACTAAGTCTTAATAATTTGAAGAAAGAGGTGATGACGTGTGAGTGAAGAAAAAAAGCGGTTTATACAGGAGTTTGTACCTGGTAAGCAACTAACATTAAGTCATCTTATCGCAAATCCAGATCCTGATATGTTTCAAAAGCTTGGTATTCAAGAAGCAGGTGCACTTGGCATTATGACATGTACACCTAGTGAAACAGTGATTATTGCTGGTGATTTAGCCACAAAATCAGCCAATGTAAAACTAGGTTTTTTAGATCGCTTTACAGGCAGCCTGGTGATTGTTGGTAGTGTCTCTGAGGTGGAAATGGCGATGTTAGAAATTAATCGTTTTTTATCAGAGAAGTTGGGGTATACACCATCAAAAATAACGAAGTCATAGGATGTGCTGCCATATGAAAAATCGAGTAATGATAATAGGTGGTGTGCAAACTGGTAAGTCAACACTAATGAATGCATTATTAGGGAAAGACAGACAAGCCCAAAAAACACAGGCACTCGTTTTTGATGACTGGATTGTAGATACACCCGGAGAATATATTGAAAATCCGATGTATTACAGAAACATTATGGCCACATCACTTGAAGTAACACATGTGATTTATTTGCAGGATGCCACGTCATCAAGGAGTGTTTTCCCTCCACAATTTAGCTTAGGCATTCCAAAGATTCAAATTGGAGTGATTACGAAAATTGATGCACCACTTGCAGATATTGATAGAGCAACAGCATTATTACAAAATGTCATGACACATGGTCCTATTGTCAAAACCTCTTCATGGCAAAATCTTGGTATTGAGTTGATTGCACCACTTATTCAGCTCAATACTGACGAAGAAATTCGTCAATTTGTCAAGGATCGTGATAGTCCTTATCTCATGTATAGCCCTTAGCGGCGAGAGGGAGGAGTAAGTTGAAGACAGAAAAAATTTATAGTGCAGGCATTGATATTGGTACTAGTACAACAAAAATGGTTGTTAGTAGCTTTCTGTTGAAAAATGTTGCGGGGATAACACATGTACCACGAATAGAAATTATTGAAAAAACGGTGTTACATCAAAGTCCTATTATAAAAACACCATTTATCAATCATGAAATGATAGATATGGAAAAGATTGAACAATTTATATTTCAGCAATATCAGCTCGCTCAAATCTCACCAGCAGAAATCTCTACAGGTGCCATTATTATTACAGGTGAATCTGCTACGAAGGAAAATGCCAGTGAGGTTATTCACGCGATTTCGGATTCCGCTGGTCATTTTTTAGTGGCAACAGCAGGTCCTGATTTGGAAGGAATTATTGCCGCTAAAGGTGCAGGCACAGTGCAACAATCAAAAAATACTGCGAAAGTCATTGCAAATATTGATATTGGTGGCGGTACTGCGAATATTGCGGTTATGCAGTTTGGTGAAGTTATTGGTACATGCACACTTCATGTTGGTGGCAGACTCATAGAATTTCATAATGGTAAGGTTCAATCAATTTCGCCACCGATTAAGAAGCTGATGGAAAAGTGGTCACACCCATTACAGCTTGGTGATTCATCTAGTGATATTCGCGTGACACAGCTTATTCAAGAAATGGTAAGTACATTAGTAAAAACGCTAAATGGTCAATTAACAGATGAGCACCACCCATTACTGTTAGGTCATTTACCTAATTGGATTAAGCCAGTTGATGCTATTGTCTTTTCTGGCGGCGTGGCTTCCTGTATTTATGAAAATGATTGTACACAACGCCAGTATGATGATATCGGCGAAAAATTAGCGAAAATGTTAGTACAGCATGAGCAGCTACAATCATTTTTATGGCTGCAGCCTGAAGAAACTGCTCGAGCAACGGTAACGGGTGCAGGTATGCAAACAACAGAAATTAGCGGGGCAACCATTCAAGTGGATGAAGATGTACTACCTCTGAAAAATGTACCAGTATTCAATTGCCATATGAATAAAGCTGCAAAAGCATTTGAAGATACGTTGAAAATGGCAGTGGAAAGAGCAGATGCCTTATTTTCCACACAGGGCAATCGCGCTCCATTTGCGCTCTATTTTAGCGAATTACCGTATTTAAGCTTTCATGATGTACATGCATTATGTGAGGCTATTTTACAGCACTTGGCAACAAGATGCTCCAAAGAAATACCAATTATCATAGTCATTCAATCAGATTATGCAAAGATTATTGGGCAAACCATCCGGGCAATTAATCCAACGGTTCCAATCATTTGCATCGATCAAATCAAAGTGGAGACTGGTGATTACATCGACATTGGAGAGGTTCTGCCATCTGGCGTTGTTCCTGTTGTTGTGAAAACTCTTGCCTTTCACTCAAAGTAAGGAGGATGAATGTGAATCTATCGGTGATATTTGGTGGAGAAAAATATAATTTCAAATCTTTAAAAGATGTCATGGCCAAGGCCAATGAAGAAAAATCAGGAGATCAGCTGGCTGGTATCGCAGCTGAAACCGTGCAACAACGTATCGCAGCAAAGGCTGTGCTAAGTGAGCTTTTAGTAAAGGATATCCGAGAAAATCCATTAGTGCCGCAAGAAAACGATGAGGTTTCACGTATTATTGAGGGCGACATAAATGAGCAAATATATGGAGAAATCAAAAACTGGAGCATCGAGCAGCTACGCGAATATATTTTATCGAATGATACGGGTGATCGTGAGTTAAAGCGTTTAAGTAAAGGCATGAATTCTGAAATTATTGCTGCTGTCACAAAGCTTATGTCCAATTTAGATTTAGTCCATGCAGCTAATAAAGTAGAAATACTGTCGACGTGTAATATTACGATTGGGCAAAAGGGTACCCTTTCATCTCGATTGCAGCCTAACCATCCAACAGACAATATAGATGGCATTATTGCATCCCTAAAAGAAGGGCTGTCCTATGGTATCGGGGATGCTGTTATCGGCATTAATCCAGTGGATGATTCTGTTGAAAGTGTCAAAAAAGTATTAACTGCTACGAAAGAATTTATCAATGATTGGTCGATTCCTACGCAAAACTGTGTGTTGGCACATATCACAACACAAATGAAGGCTATTAAACAAGGGGCACCAGCGGATATGATTTTCCAAAGTATTGCTGGGACAGAAATTGCCAATCGTTCCTTCGGTATTTCTGCTGACTTAATTAGGGAAGCAGAGGAGCTTGTGAAGAAGCAGGGTACTGGTACTGGTCCGAATTTATTTTATTTTGAAACGGGACAAGGCTCAGAGCTTTCAGCAGAGGCACATATGGGAATTGACCAAGTAACGCTTGAATCACGTAACTATGGATTTGCAAGACATTTTAATCCTTACATCGTTAACACGGTTGTTGGTTTTATTGGACCTGAATATTTATACAATAACAAACAGGTTATCCGTGCTGGTTTAGAAGACCACTTTATGGGCAAAATGCACGGCATCCCAATGGGTGTTGATATTTGTTACACAAACCATATTAAGGCAGATCAAAATGATGTTGAGGATTTAAGTGTCTTACTAACAGCGGCTGGTGTCAATTTTATTATTGCTGCACCTATGGGCGATGATGTCATGCTGAACTATCAGTCTATGAGTTTCCATGATGTTGCTACATTACTTCAAACATTTGGCAAAAAACCAGCACCTGAATATTTAGCATGGCTTGAGAAAATGGGCATTTATGAAAATGGTCGTCTTTCAGCAAGAGCTGGCGATTTATCTTTATTTGAAAGGTAGGTGAGTCCATTGAATGAACAATTAATATCAATGATCACACAGCTTGTGGTAGAAAAGCTGGGGAATAATGTGTCAGATAAATCTACAAAACAGATAGCTGTAGAAGCTGAGGAACCAAAGGAAACACTTATAAAATTTTATGATACAGCAACAAACCAATCAGCTGAAGTGCCAAGTCCAATCCAATCAAATGAACCATTAATTAAGCTTTATCATCATGAATCGTTTCAACAAGAGAATTCTCATGACAAGTTAATTTACAATGAGCCTGCTTTTAACGAAGCACCAATTCAACCCTTTCATTTTGAAGATGATGAAGTATCTGAAAGTGTACAGGCAGCTAAACAACATACACCTGCAAGAATTGGTGTAGGCAGAGCTGGAACAAGACCTAAGACAAAAACATGGTTAAAATTTCGACTCGATCACGCAGCAGCAGTTGATGCAGTATATGGTGAGGTGACTGAGGGACTTTTACAAAAGCTGAATGTCTTTCAAGTGACAACGAAGGTAACAGATAAGGAAGAATATATTACAAGACCAGATTTAGGTCGCCGTTTATCTGATGAAGGAAAAGCATTGATTCAATCCAAATGCAAACAAAACCCAAAGGTTCAAATTATTATATCAAATGGTTTAAGTGCAAGTGCGATTGAAGAAAATGTGCAGGATGTTTATTTGGCGCTACAGCAAAGTCTTAGCAATTTAAATATTGAAATTGGTACGACATTCTATATTGATAAAGGGCGCGTGGCACTAATGGATGAGATTGGTGAGATTTTACAGCCAGAGGTCATCGTTTATTTAATTGGTGAGCGTCCAGGACTTGTATCAGCTGAATCGATGAGTGCTTATTTATGCTATAAGCCAAGAATTGGCACAGTGGAGGCTGAGCGAATGGTAATTTCAAACATTCATAAAGGTGGCATTCCGCCATTAGAGGCTGGAGCGTATCTAGGTACAGTGGTACAAAAAATCCTGCAATACCAGGCAAGTGGCGTAGATCTTGTCGCTAAAGAAGGTTAGGGGGCCAAAAGATGATACCTCAAAAAATAATGGCACAAATTTTGGCGATGCAAACAATTCCAAGAGTGAATAGTGAATTAGCAGAGCAGTTAGATTTAAAGCCAAATCATCATAGTATTGGGCTTGTTACATTAACAATTGACGATGTTGGCTATGTTGCCTTGGATGAGGCAACAAAAAAAGCAGATGTAGAGGTTGTCTATGCAAAAAGCTTTTATGCAGGTGCAGCCCATTCATCTGGGCCATTGTCAGGTGAAGTCATAGGTATTATTGCTGGAAGCTCACCTGATGAAATTCGTAGTGGGTTGGATGCTATTCAACAGAAAATACAATTTGATACGTATTTTGAAGCCATTAATCACAATGAAAATCATGCTCTTTTTGCTCATACCGTAGCTAGCTGTGGCACCTATCTTGCTGAGCTAGCAAATGTAAAGGCGGGTACAGCACTTGCATACTTAATTGCACCACCACTTGAAGCTGTAGTTGGTTTAGATGCAGCTCTAAAGGCAGCAGATGTTGAACTAAAGGTTTTCTTTGGTCCTCCATCTGAAACCAATTTTGGTGGTGGCTTATTAAGTGGAAGTCAATCTTCTTGTGAAGCAGCAGCTAATGCTTTTAGAGAAGCCATTGAAATTTTAGCAAGAAACCCAGTGATTTAGAAAGGAGGCTGCTCTATGTCTACATTAGATAAAGATTTATTAGCAATTCAGGAAATGAGAGATGCTGTTAAACATGCCAATACAGCTCAAGCTGCCTATATGCAATTTTCTCAGCAGCAAGTAGATAGTATTGTCAAGGCTGTTGCAGATGCAGCATTTAAAGAAGCGGATCGCTTAGCTAAAATGGCTGTACAAGAAACAGGGATGGGTATCCCAAATCATAAAAAGATGAAAAATGAAGTGGCTTCAAGAGATGTCTATGAGGATATTAAAGAATTAAAAACAGTTGGTATCGTAGGCTATGACCGTATGAAGAAGGTTGCAGAGATTGCTAGTCCCTTTGGAGTGATTGCAGGTATTGTGCCAACGACAAATCCAACGTCTACAGCCATCTTTAAAACGCTAATTTCATTAAAAACAAGAAATGGTTTAGTGCTTAGTCCACATCCATATGCTGTGAAATGTACAAAAGAGGCGTTAGATGTTTGTCGAGTAGCTGCGGAAAAGGCAGGGGCACCAGAAGGCTTGTTGCAATGCTTAACAATGTCTTCAATGGAGGCTACGCAGCAGCTAATGAAGCATCCAGATATTCACTTAATTCTAGCGACTGGTGGCGGAGCATTAGTAAAAGCAGCCTATAGTTCAGGAAAACCTGCTTATGGGGTAGGACCAGGAAATGTCCCAGCATATATTGAAAAATCTGCGAACATTCAAAAATCTGTGCGACAACTTGTGCAAAGTAAGTCATTTGATAATGGCACAATTTGTGCAACAGAGCAGGCTATTATTGTGGATAAGGTGATTGCTGAACAAGTACAGACGGAATTAAAGAAAAACGGTGCCTATCTATTAAATGCTGAAGAAAAAGTTAAAATGGAAAAATTGATTTCACCTGTTCCTGGAAAGGTAAATCCACAAATCGTCGGTAAATCAGCTACTTGCTTAGCGGATTCAGTTGGCATCACTGTACCAGAGGATACAAAAGTACTTGTTGGGTTGGAAACGATGATTGGTAAAAATATTCCGTTTTCGCTTGAAAAACTATCACCAATCTTTGCTCTCTATATAGTAGAAAACAGTACAGAAGCGAAGCAAGTCATGATTGACCTATTAAATATTGGTGGACGTGGACATTCTTGCTCGATTCACACTGAAAATGCAGCATTAGCTGAACAATTCTCTGTTGAATTACCTGTCTCACGTATTGTAGTCAATACATTATCATCTATCGGTGCGGTAGGTGGCAC
Organism: Lysinibacillus sp. FW301-JW8; assembly: GCF_058788755.1. Lineage (NCBI taxonomy): Bacteria > Bacillati > Bacillota > Bacilli > Caryophanales > Bacillaceae > Lysinibacillus > Lysinibacillus sp. FW301-JW8. The sequence continues at coordinate 7,763 of NZ_JBYTBB010000010.1, read as the reverse complement.
AACTGGATTAGCACCATCATTTACATTAGGCTGTGGTACATTTGGCGGTAATATCACGTCGGATAACATTACAGCAAGACATCTAATTAATATTAAACGTATGGCTTACGGTATTAAGGATGTAGAAGTACCAAAACCAGAATTTGAAGTACAGTCAGTCGTAGAGTCGGTTGTAGCACAAGAGCCTGCTCTCGATACAACAATGGTTCAACAAATTGTCGATCAGGTATTAAAACAAATCACATTACAAAATAAATAATTTGGAGGAATGACAAATGAGTACAGCATTAGGAATGGTAGAAACAAAAGGTTTAGTGGGAGCAATTGAAGCAGCAGACGCAATGGTAAAGGCAGCAAGCGTTAACTTAGTAGGTAAAGTACATGTTGGTGGCGGTATCGTGACAGTTCTTGTACGTGGAGATGTAGGTGCAGTAAAAGCGGCAACAGATGCAGGTGCAGCAGCAGCTCAACGCGTAGGGGAGCTTCTATCAGTACATGTAATCCCACGTCCACACCACGAATTAGAAATGATTTTACCAAAAGCTGAGGCTTAATTTTATCAGCAATGGGAGCTGATCCCAAAAGGATAGCTCTCATCTTGTCATAAAGAAACAACAATTCATGAAATATAGAGGTGGCTAATGTGACTACAGCGACAAAAACATTTCCAGTGGCCATATCGGCTCGTCATATCCATCTAAGTGAAGCAGATTTACAGGCACTTTTTGGTCCAAATGCGACACTAATAAAGGAATTTGACTTATCACAGCCAGGGCAATTTGCTGCGAAAGAGCGTGTCTCGATTGAGGGACCTAAAGGCATTATTCATAATGTCCGCGTATTGGGTCCAGTAAGAGCAGCAACACAATTGGAAGTAAGCCGAACAGATGCAATGAAGCTAGGTGTAACACCTCCTTTAAGACAATCAGGTGATATTGACAACTCAGCAGGCATTAAAATTATTCATCAAGATAATGAGTTAGTTATTCAACAAGGTGTAATCATTGCACAAGCACATATTCATATGACAGAAGAAGATGCTAAAGCATTGGAAGTACACAATAATGAATTAGTTTCTGTGGAAGTAGTAAGTGATCGACCTGTTACATTCCGTGGTGTTGTTGTACGTGTTTCCAATGACTTTAGTCTTGAAATGCATATTGATACGGATGAAGCAAATGCAGGTTTTATTGAACAGCAAGCACAGGGAAAATTAATAAAAGTATCATCGTAAGGAGGAGGAAAGATGCAAGAAAATTTAGTACAAAAAATTGTGGAAGAAGTTCTGCAACAAGTTTTAAAAAATCAATCTTCCCCTCCACATGACGGTAAAATTCCTATTGGTGTATCCGCACGTCATGTTCATCTTGCGCAAGCTGAAGTGGAACAGCTATTTGGTGAGAATTATCAGCTGACACCAAAGTTTGAACTATCACAGCCAGGGCAATTTGCTTCGGAGGAAACAGTGGTAATTGCTGGTCCAAAAGGATCGATTGAGCGTGTACGTATTCTTGGTCCTGCTCGTTCATTGTCTCAAGTGGAAGTGAGCTGGACAGATGCCATGAAATTAGGAATCAAGCCCCCATTAAGAATTTCAGGTGATATCCAAGGCTCTAGTCCAATTACATTGATTGGTCCAAAGGGGAGTGTTGTGTTAAAGGAAGGTCTCATTATTGCACAAGCTCATATTCATATGTCCCCTACGGACAGTGCGAGATTCAATGTAGTTGATGGACAGGCTGTACAAATCAAGGTAGAAGGTATTCGCCCAATTATTTTATCGAATGTGGCCATCCGAGTATCAGAGCGTTATCGATTAGAGATGCATATTGATACAGATGAGGCAAATGCAGGTTTAATTCAACAAGGAACACTTGCTGAAATCGTTCATCATCAAGTACATGAGCAACCTAAACCTGTGAAAGAGCAGTCTACAGTCGAACAGAAGGTGGAGCAATCATCTGTCTATCATTTTGACAAAAAGCTACTTTCGCAAATAGAAGTGTTAGAAATAGATGCGCGAGAAATTGTTGTACCAAAGAAAACCATTGTGACAGCATTGGCTTATGATAAGCTGCGAGAGTTAAATAAAACATTAACGATTCGTTCAGAGTAATAAGACAATCTGTGTAGCATAAAGAGGGTGAAGTTCATGCAAATGGGAAGAGTGATAGGCAGTGTATGGGCAACACGCAAGGAGGAAGGGCTGAATGGTTTAAAACTTCTAATCATTCAACCGATTGACTCCAATCAACAGCCGATTCGCACAGAAATTGTTGCAGCTGATCGTATAGGAGCGGGGATTGGTGATGATGTGCTCATTACAAGTGGTGGATCATCACGCTATATTATGAAAGAAAATCCGTTACCAATCGATGCAGTTGTCATAGGTATTATTGATTCCACTGAAGTGATGCGAGGTGAGGGAAATGAGTAGTGCAATTGGAATGATTGAGACAAAAGGATTAGTTGGTTCTTATGAGGCAGCTGATGCGATGATTAAGGCTTCTGATGTCACTATTGTAAAGCAAGAATTTGTTGATGGCGGAATTGTTACGATTGTCGTGAAGGGTGATGTCGGCTCTGTACAAGCAGCAGTTGAAGCTGGCAAAGAGGCAGCAAAACGCGTTGGAGAGTTATTAGGTGCTCATGTTATTCCAAGACCTGATGAAGATGTTTTTCAAATGATTAAGGGACCAGAAGCTCCAAAGAAAAAACCAGCCCCAGCAACTGCATCTACATCAGCACGAGCTAAAAAAACAACAGATACTGTAGCAACAGAAAATCGAGGTGAAGCATAATGGCATTTCGTAAAAGTAAAATAGCTGTTATCGGAGCTGGTCATACTGGCGCAACATTAAGTTTATTTTTAGCACAGAAAGAACTAGGTGATGTTGTCCTGCTCGATATTCCTGAAGCAGAAAATCCAACAAAGGGTAAGGCGTTGGATTTATTACAAACAGGACCAATTGAAAAATTTAATGTGTCTATTAAAGGTTCAAGCAATTACGAGGATATTGCTGGCGCTGATATTGTCATAATTACAGCTGGTATCCCACGTAAACCAGGCATGAGTCGTGATGATTTAGTCACAACAAATGCAAAAATTATTCAACAAGTGTCGAGACAAATTAAGCACTTTGCACCTAACAGTATCGTTCTTGTATTGAGTAACCCTGTTGATGCGATGACATATGTCTGTTATAAAGAAACAGGCTTCCCCAAAAATCGAATCATCGGTCAGTCAGGTGTATTAGATACAGCACGATTTAACACTTTTGTGGCACAGGAGCTTCACATTGCCCCAGAGGATGTTTCAGGCTTCGTATTAGGTGGGCATGGTGATGAAATGGTGCCATTAATTCGCTATTCCTATGCTGGTGGTATTCCATTAGAAAAGCTAATTTCACAAGACAGACTCCAGCAAATCGTAGAACGTACACGTAAAGGTGGCGGAGAAATTGTTGGGTTGTTAGGGAATGGTAGTGCTTATTACGCACCAGCTGCTGCATGTGCACAGATGGTCGAAATCATTATGAAGGATCAACGTAAAATAATTCCGTCAATTGCTCTTTTAGAAGGCGAGTATGGGTACTCCAATTTATTTTTAGGGGTACCGACAATACTAGGTGGCAATGGCATTGAATCTGTCATTGAATTACACTTAACAAATGAAGAAAAAACAGCGCTCGATCAATCAGCAGAGGCTGTAAAGCAAGTATTAACCATCTGTCAAAACATTTAATAAGGGAGGTCAGAGACCCTATTAAATGCTACCCTATGGATATATAGATCCCCAATATATATCCATAATAAATTTTCATGCTAAAATGTTTGATTGGAAACCGAACATTACACTTGAAAGCTAGTAAAAATTCCCCCGAATTTATATAGAGTAGGAAGCTCTCTTTGATCGTTGAAAACGATGAGGAGAGCTTCTTTTGTTTTGGATAGAATAGCTAATATGTTGGATAGAAAAAGCAAAGTGATGGATAGAATCATTAAAAAAATGGATAGAACGATTATATTAGGAAGAACATTGCCAGACACATAAATCTTGATTGACTTTGCCCTAAGGGGAAGGTGTATAAATGAATGGAGTGAGGTGATGTTGTGCTGTCTATTGGTGAATTTTCGAAAATATGTGGTGTTTCTACAAAAACACTTCGATATTACGATGAGATTGGGTTGATTAAACCTGATGGGATTAATGCTGAAAATGGGTATAGATATTATTCCATTTTGCAATTAAAAAGAATGCTTTTTATCAACCGATTAAAATCCTATCATTTTTCGCTTGAAGAAATTAAAACGATTTTGGAGTTAGAAGAGGATCAGTCTGAAGAAAAGCTTTGTACTGCTCTTCATCGCAAAAAACATGAAATACAGGAAAAGCTAAAGTCGTTTGAATATCTTCTACATCAACTAAATCATGATATTTCAGATTTAGAAAAGGGCGTACCCATTATGTCATATCTTGATGATATTGAAGTACAGCTTGTAGAAACAAAGTCGATGAACATCTTATTTAAGCGGCTAATGATGAGAAGTGATGATTATGAAGTCGGATATGGCAGGTATTTTAATGAGCTTTATGAAAAGATAGCGACAGAGAAGCTTACATTACTGGGTAAGCCAATGACGATTTATCATAGTCCTGACTATAATCCTGCGGGCAATGATACAGAGTTTGCTATTCCGATTAAAGAAGTTGTAAATGGGGCAAGAAATTTGCCAGGCGGACTTTGTGCCAAATCAATCTTAAAGGGGGCTTACCCAGAATTAACTTCTGTATATGCTAATTTGATAAAGTGGATTGATCTTGAAGGCTATGAGTTGATACTGCCACCATATGAAGTATATATAACAGACCCAAATCAAACAAAGAAACCTGAGAATTATGTGACAGAGGTGTATTTTCCTATAAAGAAAAAATAATTGGAGGTCACTATGCAAAAAACTATTAATTGGCTAGAAATTGAGCTAGAAATCGTAAAAATGAACAGTGAAAAGCTTTCGAAGCTTGAGTCGACAATAAAAGAGTACTATAGCAATATAAATGGTATTGTAATTGTTAGAGATGGCTATTTAGCCTATGAAAAGTATTTTAATGATAAAGGACCAGATGATGCCCAGCATGTGGCATCTGTTACGAAAAGCGTCATATCTGCACTGATTGGTATTGCGATTGAAGCTGGATATATTCAAAGCGTTGAACAAAAGGTGCTAGATTTTTTCCCTGAATATAATGCTGTTGATCAGTATAAACACCAGATTACGATTCGTCATCTTCTCACAATGACAGTACCCTATCCGTTTGAGGACTGGCATGAGCCGCTTGATGTGCTATGCCAGCAACAGGATTGGGTTAAGTATATTCTTGATATTATGGGGGATAAAGGGGATTTAGGTACTTTTAAATATTCTACTGCTGGAGCACATTTACTTTCAGCTATTCTTACTCGAAGCACAGGCAAGAGTGCTCAAGCATTTGCTAATGAGCATTTATTTAAACCACTTGGTATGAAAGAAATACCTAACTTTCAAATGCAGGCATATGAATTTGATGATTTATTCGGCAAAAACGTGAAAGGCTGGGTGCATGATTCAAACGGTATTTCTACAGGAGGATGGGGGCTAACCCTTACAACACGTGATATGGCACGATTCGGTTATCTTTATATAAACAATGGCACTTGGGGGAATAACAGGATTCTTTCGGAGACTTGGATAACAGAATCAACAAAGCGGAACCCAAACAATTACGGCTATTTATGGTGGCTAAGAGAGGATGCTGACATCTTGACTTATTCTGCAATGGGAGATGGAGGCCATATAATTTGTTGTATACCTAAGCTGAAGATGGTGGTTGCCATTGCATCAGAATTTATGATACAGCCAAAGGATAGATGGAACTTCATTAAAGAGCATATACTTCCTATGATGCATGATTAATACTCCAATAAAGCCCTTTCCATGTACGGATAGGGCCTTTAATAATGGTAGGTAAGGTTTTAATTTACTATTTTCTTATACTTCCACAAAGTCCACAATATACAAAATTTTCGAAAATATGATAAACTAATAGCGTAAAAAAAGGAGGATGATAGGATAGCATGACTGTACAACAATTTACAGACTATGTGAAAAAAATGAAGCATTATGAGGAAGCACTGAATGTGATTTATTGGGATATGCGTACAGGTGCGCCAAAAAAAGGATTAGCACAACGCTCAGAGGTAATTGGAACATTATCAGCCTCCTTATTTGATATGCAAACTAGTGAGGAATTAGGAAACTTATTGGATACACTAGAGTCAAAAAAGGCTGATCTTGATTACGTAACCCTTCGTTTAGTAGAGGAAGTGCGTAAAAATTACGATCAAAATAAGAAAATACCACCAAATGAATATAAAGAATACGTTATTCTACAATCTAAAGCAGAGACAGCTTGGGAGGAAGCGAAGGCAGCCGATAATTTCGCATTATTTCTACCTTATTTAGAAAAAATCATAAGCTGTCAGAAGAAATTTATTGACTATTGGGGTATAAAAAACGGCTCTCCATATAATACTCTTCTAGATTTATATGAGCCTGATATGACGACAGATGTGCTAGATAATGTCTTTGGTGAATTACGTAAAACAATTGTGTCACTTGTACAAAAAATTGCAGCTTCACCCAATAAACCAAATACAAGCGTATTATTTAAGCATTTCCCTCGTGAGTCACAGCGCGCACTATCACTAGAAATGCTGGCACAGCTTGGCTATGATTTTGATGCAGGGCGTTTAGATGAAAGTGTACATCCATTTATGATTGGCTTGAATCACGGTGATAATCGAATTACTACAAAATATGATGAAAACGATTTTCGCTCAGCGATTTTTGGAACAATTCATGAGTGTGGTCATGCGATGTATGAGCAAAATATCGATGAAAAGCTGGATGGTTTACCACTAGCAACAGGTACATCAATGGGAATCCATGAATCCCAATCGTTATTTTATGAAAACTTTGTCGGTAGAAATGAAAAGTTTTGGGAGCATAACTATGAGCGACTGCAGCACTTTTCACCAGCACAGTTTGGGAATGTAGCATTAGCAGATTACCTGCGTGCCATTAATATGGTGGAGCCGTCCTTTATTCGCATTGAAGCGGATGAACTGACATATCCATTACATATTATGATTCGTTATGAAATCGAACGAGATTTATTTAATGGCAATTTGCAGGCAAAAGATTTACCGCAAGTATGGAATGATAAGTACGAGGAGTATTTAGGTATCCGACCTGAGACAGATGCACAAGGGGTTTTACAAGATATGCATTGGTCTGGTGGTATGTTTGGTTATTTCCCTTCCTATGCTTTAGGAATGATCTATGCCGCACAATGGAAGCATGCCATGGATAAAGATATTCCAAACTTTGATGAGCTGCTGGAAAAGGGGGAGCTCCTCCCAATTCGAGAATGGCTAACAGACAAGGTTCATCAATATGGTGCATTGAAAAAGCCGTTTGAATTACTGCAAGAGGCAACAGGAGAGGTCTTAAATGCCAACTATTTAGCAAACTATCTACAAGACAAGTACACAAAATTATATAAGCTTTAAAGAAAAAGCGATTTCTCTGTATCGAGAAATCGCTTTTCATGTTGTTGAAATACTATTATGTCAATGAAATCAAGTGACAAATTAAAAAGTATAGCCCTTTTTCAAAACGAGGGGTTGATCTCCGTTCCGACTGAGTGCTTTCCTGGGGGC